>JAMNXX010000303.1 GCA_023623095.1 Bacillota bacterium
TCTCGCGGTGCAGACATCGTCTCTCACTATACCGGGGAACTATTAAAAAATCCAAAATCACTACCTTTGATTTCATCTTCTTGCCCAGCCATTGTTCGCATCATCCAGATTCGGTTTCCTACACTGATTGAGAATATCGCCCCTATCGAATCCCCTATGGAAATTGCGGCAAAGATCGCACGGGAAAAAGCGGCTGTAAAAACCGGACTGGATCCAAAGGAAATCGGAATTTTTTTTATCAGCCCTTGTGCTGCAAAAATGACAAGTGTAAAAAGTCCACTAGGACAAGAAGTTTCTAATGTGGATGGAGTTATCGCCATTCGAGATGTTTATCCGCTGATCAAAAAAAATATAAAAAAAGTAGAAAATTATCCGGACTTTTATGATTCCGGAAAAGGGATTGGTTGGGCAAGGGCTGGTGGTGAAACACTTTCTTTAGGCATTAAGGCATATCTTGGTGTAGACGGCATTGAAAATGTCATCAAGATACTGGATGAAATCGAAAACGAGCAATTAAAAGATATTCAGTATGTGGAATGTCTTGCTTGTATCAATGGCTGCGTTGGAGGCCCTCTAACCGTAGAAAATTCGTTTGTGGCAAGAAATCGGATTCGAAGGCTTTCAGAAAAATATCCGCAGAAGAAAGAATTAAATTTAAATCAAAACATCAAAGAATTTTTGTTTACACGGCAGATCCTTTCCAAAGATGTAGGAAAATTAGATGATGATCTGATTGCAGCAATCGAGAAGATGGAAAAAATTGATGATATTTATGAACAACTTCCGAAATTAGATTGCGGCGCTTGCGGTTCTCCTACTTGCAGGTCATTGGCTGAGGATATCGTTTTAGGATTTTCGAACCTAGATGATTGTATCGTTTTGTTCCGGGATAAGGTAAAACATCTGCTTGCTCAGAATCAAGAACATTCAGAAAATCCCCCAGAACAAAATACCGCTCAAGAAGCAAATTTTGAAAAATAAAAAATACCAAGGAATAGATGAGCCAGACTGTCTCATCTATTCCTTTTTTGTCCATACATCAACCATTGATCACCTGAATAGAATGGTGTAGTATAATGATTGTTGCCATCTATCTTGACGATTTTCCAGTGTTTTTGTTTAAAGGAGGAATTCTATGAAGAATCAGCCAATTGGTGTTTTTGATTCGGGTGTAGGTGGGCTGACGGCCATTTCTAATATAATCAGGGAGCTTCCAAATGAAAGATTAATCTATTTTGGAGATACCGCAAGAACCCCTTACGGTTCAAAAGCCAAATCGACGATCACCAGTTTTGCAAATCAAATTGTAGATTTTTTAGTCAGCAATCATGTCAAGATGATCGTTATCGCCTGCAATACAATCACATCTATCTGCTTAGAGCAGCTAAAGCAGCAGTACCCGAATATCCCCATCGTTGGAATTATTGAACCGGCTGCACGAAAGGTAGCAAAAGTCTGCACGCCGCATAACCGCATCGGCATTATCGGTACAAAAGTGACCATTCAGGCAAAGACTTATATTCATTCCATCCTACATTTCAACCCAAATCTAAAACTGTTTGATATGGCATGTCCTATATTCGTTCCTCTGATTGAAGAGGGGATCGTAGAAAATAGCATTATGGAGTTGTCTGTAAAATATTACTTAGATGATTTTATTTCTGAAAATAAGATCGATACGCTCGTACTGGGTTGCACGCATTACCCCTTAATACGACCGACCATAGAAAAACTCTATCCCCATCTGAATATCATCGATCCTTCCTTTGAAATCATGCAAAGCGTAAAGGAAACATTGAGCCAAAAAAATTTATTAGCAGAACAGCCCAAATATGAAAATATTTTCTATGCCAGTGACCTTTCTGAAAATTTCATGAATATGATCGCATCTATTTTCGGAAAAACGAATGTCCGAACCGATTTTAAAAATTTTGATCTGGATGGCTTAGAATCCAAGGAAAACAAATAATGTTTACGGCAAAAAAGTCTCTTTTGGAAATCCCAAAAGAGACTTTTTTCTGATGATGCCGAATGAAATGATCTCATCTGTTGTATTCTTCCGCCTCAAAACATATAAATAGACTATCGA
>JAMNXX010000304.1 GCA_023623095.1 Bacillota bacterium
ATATTACGAATTGATGGAGCCCAGAAATGCTGCAAGTATTTTGGAAAATATGGAAGATGAATTGTTGATACAGCTACTTCAAAACATGAAAAAAGAAGTGGTTTCAGAAATACTTGCAAACCTCGATGCAAAAAGGGCCGCTGAAATTACCAAAAAAATGAGCGGCTTGTAATAACAATAATATAAATATACCAAGAGAAGGAGGTGAAGAGAGTGGATTTTGCATTACAGGTATATCAGTTAACAGCTGGTGAGCCAAAGGCACCTGAAAATCTAAAAACTCATACTGCATCAAGCAAAAAAGATTTTCGCAAGTTGTTAGAAAACATGGAGAGCATTACAAAAAAGCCTTTAAATGATGAAACAAAAGAGAAAGATACAGATGCACTTTTAATACAGCTATTAAGCCTATTTAACATTGATATTGTTCCAAGAGATTTAGAAACACTGCTACCTAAAGAGCTACAAAATCTTCTCATGGATTTAGGGACAATTGACCTTGATGTAAAATTGACGGCAGATGAACTAAACACATGTTGGCAAGCTATAATCAAGGAATTCAATATAACCGGAAATATCAAAGAAGATACTATTGAAAAGTTTTATATTGCACTTAGAAAAGCATTGGCTGATGAAACTGACATGGATATGGATTCTTTAAAAGATATGATTTATAAGGTGCTAGAGACCAAAAACTTAATAACTCATTCTTCTGATGGGCTAGAAACACAAAGTGACATCGATTTACAAGTAAAAAACAGTATGGTTGTGGAAGCAAAAAGACAAAACCTTAGCGAAAACGTAATAAAAGAAACCTCTGATACTCGTCGATTTAAACTGGAAACAAAAACAGATGATTTAGCAAAAGACGAAGCACTTCAAATTAAGGTCGAACTAAAAAATGTAGAAGAGGTAAGTGCCGCTGTAGATAAATTACAGAATCACGCCCAATTGCCAATTGAGCCTAATAATTTGCAGCAAAACAATATTTTATCATTTAATACGCAAACAGCTCTTGTAACATCAATGGATAACTCGGATTCAAGTGTGGTTACAGCGCCAACATACACTTATGATATGCAGGATATTTTTGAACAGCTAACAGACAAAGTTCAGTTTGCATTAAAGGGCGATGTGCAGGAAGTAAGAGTTAGGTTGAAACCTGATTATTTGGGAGATGTCTTAATCAAGGTAATTTCAGATAGGGGTAAGTTAAAAGCAGAACTTTTTGTAGCAAACTCACAAATAAGGTCTATGTTAAAGGCTCAGACCCTAGATTTTCAAAATCAAATACGCCAGCAGGGCTATAACTTTTCTGAAATAAATGTATACGAGATGTCAGAAAATGGCTTGGAAATGGGGGCCTTTAATCACCAATCAAGCAGCAACAACCAATATGAAGCGAAAAAACCAAAAGCATACTTTTACAGGCATCAGGACGAAAATTTTGTGGCAGCAACAGACAATTTTAGTCTATGGGAAGCTACCAGCAATGTTAATCTAATGGCGTAAGGAGGGAGACCATGACGGAGATCAACACGACATACGATGTTTCGAATCAGTCAAATCAACAGCAAAAATTGGGTTCCACCTATTTAGGCAAAGACGACTTTCTAAAACTCTTAGTTACTCAGCTCAGATACCAAAATCCGCTGGAGCCCATGGATAACAAAGAATACATAGCGCAGCTAGCACAATTTAGTTCTTTAGAGCAGATGCAAAATCTAAATGTGCAAATAGCTAACCTTTCAGCAATAAGCACCATTGGCAAAACGGCAAAAGCTATAGTAGAACAGGTAGAAATAGAAGGTACTATAAAGGGCATTGCTTTTGACAGGGGGCGCGTAAGCCTAATAATTGAAAATGAAGATAATGAAGTGAAGGTGCCCATTGAAAACGTAGCTGAGATTAGATAAAGAGGTGGGGCAAGTGCAAGATTATACTAAAATAAATACCGGGCTTATAGGTGTTTCACCGGTTACACAAGGGGTAAACAAGCAACAGCAGGTTAATAAAAATGGCTTTGAACAGATTCTTCAACAAAAAATCGAAGAAAAAGAGCTTAAAATTTCCCAGCATGCCCAAAT
>JAMNXX010000189.1 GCA_023623095.1 Bacillota bacterium
AATAGTAGATATTGATGGTGTGCAGAAAGAAAATCCTAGGCTGAAAGATTTTCCACCCGCTGAATATCGAACCCGTCCCAGAGCTTCCAGATTGAAAGCAGAGTAGATCTGGACGGTTTACCGTTATAGAAAATGAGTGGCCAATTCTGTATGAAATTGGTTCAAAAGGGTGGTACCGCGGATAACCTTCGTCCCTGCTAATTAGGGATGAAGGTTTTTTATTTGCAGAAAAGGGGGTAGATTGGATATATTTAGGAGAAACATTGCCTTGTATTGGTTTTAAAATGTAAAGGACTGATTCCATAGTTGTTTGGAAAAAGATTCATAATTTTAAAATTACTTATAGAAATGTAAAGGAGGGTTATCATGAATACACATAATTTAGGAATTAGCATTACATTTGTCGCATACCTGATACTGATGATGATTATTGGATTAATTTATTATCGTAAAACCGAAAGCTTATCTGACTATATTTTAGGAGATCGAAAGTTAGGTAGTTGGGTTACAGCATTGAGCGCCCAAGCCTCTGATATGAGCGGCTGGCTTTTGCTGGGATTGCCCGGATATGCGTATGCAAGCGGAATAGAAGCAGGATGGATTGCACTGGGCCTTGGAGTGGGAACATATTTCAATTGGAAGATCGTTGCAAAAAGGCTCCGAAAATATACGCAGGTAGCAGGAGATTCGATTACTTTGTCAGCATATTTTCAGAATCGTTTTAAAGATCCTTCTCCGATACTGCGAATCGTTTCAGCTTTGATTATCCTCGTTTTCTTTTTAATTTACACAGCATCCGGATTGGTGGCAGGAGGAAAACTTTTCAGTACCGTTTTTGGATTGCCTTATATTTCTGCATTATTGTTAGGGTCTATTGTGGTTATTGGATATACGTTTCTGGGAGGATTTATGGCAGTATGCTGGACGGATTTCTTCCAAGGGATGTTGATGTTCTTTGCGATTTTGATCGTTCCGCTCACTTGTATGCAGCTAATAGGCGGTTATGGAGAAACGATTCATCAGATTCATTTGTTCAATCCGGAATTTTTGAATCCTTTTACAGCACTCGACGGAAGTAGTTTATCCTGGATCGTGATCCTTTCCTCTCTTGCTTGGGGATTGGGTTACTTTGGGCAGCCGCATATATTGGTGCGTTTTATGGCAATCAAATCTTCCGATCAGATCAAAAAAGCACGCATCATCGCGATGGTATGGGTTACGTTGACTCTTGCAGCAGCAGTTCTTGTAGGAGTTGTAGGGAGGGTTTACTTGACCCAGACATTAGAGGGAAGCGCAACGGAAACGGTTTTTATGATCATGGTGAACACGACTTTCCCAACGATCATTGCAGGGATTTTATTGGCAGCGATTCTTGCTGCTATCATGAGTACAGCAGATTCTCAGCTGCTCGTTACGGCATCTGCTTTGACAGAAGATTTATATAAAGTACTATTTCGAAAAAATGCAAGCGACAAAGAATTGGTTTGGGCAAGCAGGGGAGCAGTTATTTTAGTAGCAGTTATCGCTTTTATACTGGCATTAAATCCGGACAGTTCTGTTTTGGCGCTTGTTGCATATGCTTGGGCAGGATTTGGAGCTGGATTTGGGCCGGTAGTTATCTTTTCGCTTTTCTGGAAGCGCATGACGAGGAATGGTGCACTTGCAGGAATGATCGTGGGAGGATTGACGGTGATTATTTGGAAGCAGTTGCAAGGTGGGATCTTTGAGCTGTATGAGCTGGTTCCTGGTTTTATTTTAGCCTCAGTAGCGATCGTTATTGTTAGCCTGTTGGATAAAGCACCTAGCAAAGAAATCATTGAAGAATACGAAAAAATAGAAGCGAGTATCCTATGATTCAATCCACCTTTAAGATTCCATTTTAAAACAAATCAAATCGCAAAAGTATCAGTGAGGTAGGCCTTGATAGCTTAGAGGAAAAAGAGATTTATCTTTTCTGAGCTGTCAAGGTTTTTTAATTGCGTGGATAATTTCAATCTGCATTTCACATCAAAAAACAAATACAGAGATAAATTTTTTTCTATTGGGTACATAAGTATAAATAGATTTATGATTTTGAAA
>JAMNXX010000198.1 GCA_023623095.1 Bacillota bacterium
AATGAATTCCTTTTTTCCTTTCCGCATTGGGAGGCTTATCCGTTTCCAGATAAACCCTATCGGTCTTGTACCATAGCCTTTATAGACCACAGGTTTCAGACTCGGAAAAGTGGAATTTTATAAATCATCTTATCTTTTTTAACCTTATGAAAATATAATATACGACATCACAATACAAGCTTAACATGGTTATAATGTCTTGTCAATAGGGCTTTTCTTCTTTGCCCCCTGCTTTTTTTAGAGAAGTCAAACATTTGTGACACGGACTCTGAAAAATCTTTTCTGAACAATGCTAAGGTTTAGAAAAATTGATAATAATTATTTTGTCAAGGAGGAAAGCGGTAGCAATCTTTGATTAAATCATTATTTGTAATATTATCTTAAGCAACATTTTCACAAGATTCATCATCTGCGAAATCGCCGCCATTTTTTAAACAAATACCCCAATAGGCTGGCTGAGGCTTCCGGATCGATAATCCCTTGTACATCTTCTGACACCACCAAAATTCCCAAATTATGAATGCCATCACGATAATTTTGATGGTGTAACATTTTCATCTTGCCCTTCAAATTCATCACATCCAACCAAATATAGGAAGGGTAATATCTTAAGATTTCCTGAATATCCTCTTTGCTTTTTACCGGCCGATTGTTGATGCTCAAAATGATATCTCCTTGTTCTAAACCCATCTTCATTGCTGCAGATCCTTCCTCGACATCTAAAACCGTTATGCCATTTGTATGCTGTCGAAAGATAGGGAGTCCCTTTTTTTCTTCTTTTTGTCCATAGAAGATGAGCATTTCATGAGCCAAAGGAGCAAAAATAGCTGCTATATATTGAAACAGCTTTATTTTTTCAGCAAGAAGCGCCAATCCAAACAACCCGATGCTATAAAAAAATAATCTTCGAGAGGCTCTTTTGCTTTTTTCTTTCGGCGTTTGGGTAAAAGCCAAATCCCCATATCCCAAAGCTGCTATCACTGCTGTAATTTGCAGCGCAATATTATTTGGTTCTAATATATCCGTACCCGAGCGAAAAAGCGGCCACCAATCAGGAAAATGGATCTCCTGCGCTCCTTCTATCGGCACGACTGATAGGAGCAAAACGGCAAAAGGAATCGGCCAAAATCGTTGAAGGGTGAATCCCCCTATGATCCCATACCGGGCATCTTGCTGAAATACAGGGATCGCATCCCTGCAGCCATCGATCCGGATAAGGATGCTCTCTATAAGATGCAAAATCGCCACAATGGCCATGATGCTTGGGACATTTATTTTGGGAAAACCAAAAACAAGGCTGGAGAACGATAAAAGTCCTCCAGCGTAAGAAAAACACAGATAGCGAACATGAATCGTCATAAGAAGCAGCGCTAGAGGCAGCAGCCATAAAAAATCTTTGGCATCGACAGTTACGCCAAAACCCATCATCACAACGGTTCCGACTATCCCTCCTAAGAGTCCAAGCGCTGCCGCATGGATCGTCTTATCCTTTAAAGAACGTTTCTCTTTCCCTAAAATCTGAATTTCAATCTCAGAAGTTTTCTTATACTGCATATAGATTAAAAAAATAACCAACCAAAAAAACAAGTTAAAAAAAATTGCTACGATTGCTTCAAAGCCCATCTGAATGATTTGCAAAAACGGACTCAAATGACCTCCTCCTTTATTCAGAAGAGATAAAACAAAATATTACTGTCCTTGTGCAATCTTTTCCTTTAAAACTTCAATCCCTTTTTGAAGCTGCAGATCTTCTGCATCTGTAATGCTCAATTTTTCATTTAACGCTTGAGGAAGATCTTGAACGATATCAGGCTGAATTCCTTTTCCATGGATGTATTTCCCTTTTGGTGTGAAATATTGTGCCACGGTTAATTTAAATCCAGTCCCATCTTCCAGAGGTTTGATCTGCTGCACCAACGCCTTACCAAATGTTTTTGTTCCCACCAATGTTCCGGAATTCGTATCTTGGATAGCTCCGGCTAAAATTTCCGATGCACTGGCACTTCCTTCATTGACCAATACCACATAAGGATAAGAAACTCTTTTTTTATCAGATTTCTCAACCTGTTGATTTCCTTCCCGATCTTGCGTATAGACAATGATTTGTTCTCCCAAAAGCATATCCGCTATTTTTACGCACTCATCCACAATGCCTCCAGGATTGTTGCGCAAATCGATAATCAATCCTTTTATTTTATTTTTTTCCAGCTCGCTTAATTGCACCATAAAATCATCCGAAGTCTGTTCATCAAACATGGATATCCGAATATATCCTATACCGTCGGATAACATTCTGGAGGTTACGGTTTTTAATCGAATTTCTTCTCGAACCAACTGAATGGAAAATGGTTCATTTCTTCCTGAACGTAGAATCGTCAAGCTGACCTTTGTGCCCGGCTCTCCTTTTATCATCGCTACCGCTTCTTCTAATTGCTCTGCTGTCACTTCTTTGCCATTTACCTTTAGTATTTTATCTCCCGGCTTCATTCCTGCCCTATCGCCCGGTGTATCCTCAATTGGAGAAACAACGGTGATATAACCATCTTCCCCTGGTGTCATAATGACCCCAATTCCCCCGTAGCTTCCTTTCGTGTGTACCATCAATTCATTAAATTCTTCTTTGCTCATATATACCGAATAAGGATCTTCTAATGCCTGAAATAAACCTCTTAAACTGCCCTCCTCTAACTTAGAGGAATCTACGGGTTGATAGTAATTCTTTTCTATAAAATTTTTCAAAGCAAGTATCTTTTTAGTAGCCTCATAATCATTTTTTGATATGATTACCTTGTCTCCCAGTACCAACCCTACTGCATTTGTCAGCGTAAAAGTCAGCAAAGATGTAATGAAAACCAACAAGACGGCTCCTATGAATGCGCGTTTCTTGCTAATCACTTAGGTCTCACCCCAATTTACTTTTAATTTGTCCGTTCATACCTGCTACGGATATTTCCGCATAGATATAGTTATTCCGAATGGAAATCGAATATAACAAACTTTATATACAAGAAGCAAAAGAAAAATGATGTTTTTTTCTGTCTTTTACATAATCCCACATCAACTTTTCATATTCTGTTGCGACCTGATGGATAATAGAATTTGCAACAGAAGGCAGCGGCTGTCCATCAATTTTGCTGATAGGAAGAACATTGACCGATGTTCCTGTCATAAAAGCGCCATCCATCTTCGGTATCTCTTGTACAGGAACCATTTTTTCAACAAATTCAATATGCAATTGTCTGCATAAATTTAGGATCATCGTCCTTGTTACCCCTAACAAAACATCTTGGGCGGGAGCCGTATAGATTTTCTTTCCTTGCACAAAAAATACATTCGAACGGCTCCCCTCCGTGATGCAGTTTTCTCGATTGACAAGCAAAGCTTCGAATGCACCCGTTTCTTTTAATAAAGCCTTTACTTTTGATTTCCATTCGAAATCCATAACCTTTGCATTAGGGTTTTCCCGTTCCAAATTGCATAGTACCGCATATATCCCGCTTTTGTATATGCTCGCATTCGGATAAAAGCTTTCGATAACATAGACCAAAAAATCCTGTTGCTCTTTATCGAGATTGCCGCATAATAATTTGACATTGATATTGTTGCACCGATTCATTTGCAGTAGAGCCAGAATTTCCGAAGTGATTTCTTCTTCATTCTTAACGATTTGTTTCCCTAATAACTGTGCAGATTGTTTCAGCCTTTCTAAATGCGCTTCTAAAAATAAAGGAACCCCATCGATAATTCTTATCGTTTCATAGATACAAGGGGAATTTATTTTATCAAATCCATCCGTCTGAGTCGTTCGATATCTCTTTCCGTTATAAATATAATAATCGAATACTGCTTCTTTTTTCATCTCTTCTGCAGCAAAGATATTCCCTTCTCTGTGAACCACGAGAGAGATATTGCCTTTTTCGAATAGGCAATCTTTTTTGCCGCACCTCGCTTTCTATTGATTAAATTTCTTTTGTAGAGTCATGCAGATAAGCCACAGTAAACTTCCCTTTTTATTATATCAAACATCCGCTGATATTCTACATGCTTTTAATAAATAATTGTATGCGATATTTCGCTTTTCAATCCATGTAAATCTTTACCGAGTCATCTGCTTATTCCCATTATTTTGCTGCATTCGCTGCAATTTGCACTGCATCCCAAGGCGTGGCATAAGGAGGAGAATAACAAAAATCTACCCAGCCCAATTCTTCTGTGGTCATCTTTCGATCGATTGCCAATGCAAAAACATCCAGCCTTTTAGCGACTCCTTTTTCTCCTGCCATCTGTGCGCCCAATAGCCTTTTTGTTTCTTTTTCATATACCAATTTGATCGTAATCTTTCTTGGATCCGGATAAGCAGCAGCATGGCTAGGCGCTTGAACTGTAATCGATTTATACGGCAAATTAATTTCTTTCGCTTCTTCCTCGCTTATACCTGTCTTTGCCAGTGTCAGATCAAATACTTTTACAACTGCTGAACCCAACACCCCTTGAAATTTCTGATCTTCTCCTGCTATGACAGCCCCCACCAAGCGTCCCTGCTTATTTGCATTGGTTCCTAAAGGAATATACACATTGCGCTCTTTCACTTTATGATAGACACTTGCACAATCTCCTGCGGCATAAATATCCGGTAAATTTGTGCGCCCTTGAGAGTCTACTATGATAGCCCCATTTTTCAGCATTTCCACTCCGCTGTTTTTTAATAACTTTGTACAAGGGCGTATCCCAACAGCCAAAATTACCAAGTCTGCCGGATATTCTCCTCTATCCGTACGTATTTTTTGTACGCTTTCCTCTCCAATCAAGGCTTCCACTGTTTCCTGTGTATGCACCTGAACACCATGTTTTTCTGCTTCTTTCTGAACGATTTCTCCAAATTCTGGATCGAATTTATTTAAAAGGGTTTTCGGCCTCTGTATCAATCGCACGTCTTTTCCTAACAGGGCCATCGCCTCCATCATTTCTACATTAATATAACCTCCGCCTACCAATACAACATGCTTTATTTCTGGGTTTTCAGCAATCGCTTTTATCGCATCTGCATCGGGAATTGTTTTCAAGGTCATCACATTCTTCAAATCTTTTCCGGGAATCGGTGGAACATACGGCTCTGCTCCCGTCGCCAAAACCAGGATATCATAATGCTGTTCAAATCTTTCCCCTGTTTGTTGGCGATAAACCGTTACTTTTTTCTTTTCAACATCGATCGCTGTGACCTCATGTCGGGTCAAAACTGAAATATTTTGTTTCTCAAAATCTTCAGGCACGCGGGCAATCAATCTGCCTCTTTCAGGATTGACTCCACCAATATAGTATGGCAAACCGCATTGAGAATAAGAAATATATTCCCCTTTCTCGAATACGGTAATTTCTAGATTTGGATTCACTCTCTTTGCTTTAGCAGCTGCACTCATTCCAGCTGCATCTCCCCCAATAATGATCACACTGCGCTTTTCCATTCTTAAGAGCCCCTTTCATAAAATCATTTTTTTGAAAAAGATACCCAGAAAATATAAAAATACACATCTTGATGAAAAACTCTCTCTTTTTAAATATTCATTCATTTTTCTTCATTCGATTCATTTCATATCATCGATTAAAAATTGAATATTTTCATATCCATTCCATTCATTGATAATTGGAAATCCTACAACATCTACGATGTCCGGAGAGTCAAGCCGGTCAATATAAAATTCAGCCATATCAAATCCTACTATCTCTACCGGATCCGTATCTTTATAAATATTTGATATCGCCTTGAATTTCAAGTGATTCCGTTCTTTTCCCATCGTTATAATACCGGGAGAAGGTTGGATTTTTAATTGACGGATAAGAAAACAAGGTTTTTCATTTTCCAGCCCATAAGGTTCCAGTTTTTTTAGCTGCGAAATAAGTTTTTTTGTTATTTCCGAAGGTTTTAATTCCGAAGCGATCTTTATCTTTTTTGTGAATAGATCCGGATCTCTTGCTTTTAGGATAGAGGCCTGCTGATTTAACCGCTCTCGCAGTTCTTTTAAATTTTCTTCTTGAATGGAAAATCCGCAGGCGTTTTTATGGCCGCCAAATTTTATAAACAAATCGGAGCATTTTTTCATCTCTTCATACATATCGAGTCCATCAATGCTTCTGCCGCTACCCTTTAAAATTCCGGCTTCTTGAGAATGGGTTACCACCAAAACAGGCCTGTAGTAGCGATCCCGTATTTTCCCTGCAATGATTCCAATAACTCCTTCGTGAGTATCTTCGGCATCCAAGACAAAAAACAGATCATCTAAATAATGGGCTTCTACTTTTCGCTCGCAAATCTTTAGTCCCTCTTCCTGAATCGCTTTTCTTTCCGTATTGCACCGGATCAAATGGACGACGATTTCTTCAATTTTTTTCTGTTCCTTTTCTAATAGCAAGTCGACTGCTATTCTTGCATCATCTATTCGTCCGCTGGCATTGAAATGGGGTGCAATGATAAACCCAATATGCCCTACATGAATCGATTTATCTTTCAGTCCTACACGTTCAATCAATGTTTTTAATCCAGGTCTGACCGGCTGATTGATTTTTCTCATCCCATATTTTAAAATTGTTCGGTTCTCATCGATAAGGGGAACAACATCAGCTACAGTCGCCAATGCGACCAAATCCAGCAAATCTGACAGATACTTTTTCGGAGCATTCATTTCTCTTTGCAGCGCTTGTACCAACTTAAAAACGACTCCGCAACCGCACAAATCCGAAAAAGGATAAGCGCAATCTTTCTGCTTGGGATTTAAGATCAGACAATCCGGTATTTCATCCGATAAATTATGATGATCTGTAATGATAATATCCATTCCCAGTGATTTTGCAAGTTCCACCTCCTTCACAGATGTGGAACCGCAGTCAACCGTAATGATCAAATCTGCTCCTGCATTTTTGATCTCCTGAATCGCATCACAATTTAATCCATATCCTTCTTCTTCTCTTTTTGGTATATAATAATTCAGATTGGATGTGAATTTTCCTAAAAACTCCATCAATAAAGCGATGCTTGTGATCCCATCTACATCATAATCTCCATAAATCCAGATACTTTTTTGCGCCTCAATCCCTCGGATGATTTCTTTCACGATAGCATCCATGTTTTTCATTAAGAAAGGATCATATGTTTTTTGAGGCTTGGGCGAGAGAAACTCATACATTTCGTCTATGCTTGTTATTCCCTTCTGGATCAGTATCTTTTGTATCAGTGGTTCGATTTCACTGTCGCAAAACAGATGTTCCACCTGCTCTTCCGCCATTTCCCAAATCGTTTCAACCATCCTAACGGCCTCCTGTTTTTCTTCTCCAATATGATGAATCCCCGATTCCTTACAAACCAATCTTTCATCAGAATATTTTCACCATTTTACAAGATTTTTTGAGCTTCTTTTATGACTTTCAAAAATGCAGTGGGACATGGATATTGCTCAATTTCATTCCATGTCACCCAATCCATTTCGGGATAATCTACCCGGACTTGCTCACTGCTTTTTAATTGATATACGTTCATGAGCCACTTTTGATGCGTAAATACATGCTTTTTCATAAAAAGAAACTGACAATCCATTATTTTTATTCCATAATTTTCTTCAACCTCCGATAGAATGCTCTGCCCTTCTTGGAGATCGGTCTGTCTTTCCTTTATCGGAAGTGCCCACAAATTCGCCAAGATTCCTTCAGCAGGACGTTTTGTAAGCAATATTTTATCCCCTGCCTGAACGATCCCCACTTCCATTTTTATCTCTTTGATTGCCTTTTTCTTCCCTTTTACAGGAAGCTTTTGCTGTTTTCCGGATTTGTAAGCACTGCATAAACACTGAAGGGGACAGATATCGCATTTGGGGGAGTTCGGCGTACAAATCAGCGCACCCAAATCCATCATTCCTTGATTAAAATGGGAAGGATTTTCTTGTGAAATAACGCTCTGCCCTAAGGATTCCATCTTTTTTCTTGTTTGCATCTGCGTAATATCATCCGGAATCTCAAATATTCTTGAAAATACTCGCATAACATTCCCATCTACAGCCGGAACCGGCTGATCGTAAGCGATGCTCAAAATCGCTCCCGCTGTATAGGAGCCGATTCCAGGAATTTTTTTTAGTTCAATCAACCGTTCCGGTATCTTTCCCCCATATTGGTTCATAATCATTTTTGCTCCACGATGCAGATAAATCGCTCTGGAATAGTACCCCAGCCCTTCCCAGGCTTTTAAAATTTCTTCTTCATCAGATTCCGCCAGTGCCTGTACATCAGGAAATCTTTGAATAAATTTTAAAAAATACGGGATGACGGTTTCTACTCTTGTCTGCTGCAGCATCACTTCTGAAATCCATGTAAAATAAGGATTTTTATTTTTCCGCCACGGGAGATCCCGATGATTTTTTTCATACCATGCAATAAGAGCAGCTTGCATTGCTTTGACTTTTTCTAAATCCAGTTCTTTTCTTTGAATCAGTGTTTTCATTTTTTTCCCTCTTCTATTTGATTCTTTCCTCTTTTGGCCAATTTAAAAATACAATTCTTATTGAAAAACCCCTTTAGATTCTATTTATCTAAAAGGGTTTTTTGGAAATTTCGTTTATTTCACCCAGGGAATCGGATCTACATATTTCCCATTTTTTCGAACTTCAAAATGTAAATGTGGTCCGGTGGACATTCCGGTACTTCCTGCCTGTGCAATTCCTTGCCCTCTTTTTACGCTATCCCCTTTTGATACGAGGAGTTTTGAATTATGCGCATATAGCGTAACAATTCCACCACCATGATCGATCATAACGGTTTTGCCATATCCGCCAAGCGTGGCTGCATAGATAACCTTTCCATCTCCTGCTGCCACCACGCTCTTTCCTGCAAGAATCCCGATATCAATTCCTGTATGAAGCTTCTTTTGCTTTAGTATCGGATGGATGCGGTAGCCAAATGGAGAAGTAATTCTCGTATATCCCGGAGCAGGCCAAGCCAATTTTCCTCCTATGTATTCGCCACTCGATTGCAGACGACGAATTTGTTCTTCTATCTGCGCAGCGTAGCGGTTCAGCTCATCGATCTGTTTTTCAAGCTCCTTGCTATCTTTTTGGAGCTGTTCCCTGGCACGGCTGACTGCAACTCTATGTTCATGTAGCTCCTGCTGTTTTTGCTGCATATTTTTCATCATAGCAGTCAAATGATTTTCGTGGCTCTCAAGTGTTTTTTTCTTGGTGTTGATCTCATCTCTTTGTATCTTCATATACCGGAGCAAATCCGTATCTTGCTTAAAAATTCTCTTGATCATATCTATTTTTGAGAGCAAGTCTACAATATCTTCAGAATCCAAAAGTACTTCGATATATCCGATATTTCCGTTTTTATACATCACGCGCAGCCGTTTGTTCATAACATCCTTTTTCGATGCAATATTCTTCTCTGCCTTTTCGAGCTCTTTCTGTGTTCTATCGATCTTTGCCTTCGTCTGTTGGATTTCTTGATTTATCTCAGCAAGTTCAAATTCTGCAACTTCAATTTTTTTATCTAAAGCTTGGATTTGTTCTGATAAATTTTGATGCTCTTTTTGATTCTGATTTAACTTTTTTTTCGTACTTTGAATCGTTTGATTGATCTGGTTCAGCTTTTTTTGATTGTCACTCACAGCCTGCGAGGCAAATCCATCACTTGGATAGCATGATAAAAAGATAAGCATCACCAAAAGGATAATGAGGATTCGACCCGGTACTCTCACTCCAATTGTCCCCCTTTCTTCCCGCCTTCCCAGCTTAAACATTCAAGAACTTCTTCATCGAAAATATACTTCCCAGAGCTCCAATTCCTGCACCTAAAACAACAAAAATAACCAGTAAATCATCCATCAGTAAAGTTGCCGGCATCATATAAGGCGTAAGCAATATATAAATTTTCTGCGTTATCAGATCAAAAACTTTCTGATAGCCCAGTCCCAGTACTCCTAAAGCGATTGCTGCTCCGAACAATCCCAGAAAAACACCCTCTACGACAAAAGGCCATCGGATAAACCAATTGGTTGCCCCTACATACTTCATAAT
>JAMNXX010000038.1 GCA_023623095.1 Bacillota bacterium
ACAAGCATTCTGGAATTTGCGCTTTTGTCCATATCCAATATAGCTGTCGGGATGTCGTTTAAATAATCGTTTCTATAGACCATTCCAAATAAGAAAGTAAAGAATAAGGGGCCTGCGACGAGCAGGATCAGATTTTTTGGGGTCATAAAAAATTTTTTAATTTCCTCCATCAGCTTCAAGGGACTTCGCCTCCCTTCTTAAAATATGCCCTTGACACAGAAGCACTGCCATGGCTGCTCCGATGGCGATGGCTGCCATGCTGAAAAGCACGGTTACATTTTTAAAATAAAAATTGGAGTGTCCCTTTAAAAGCAGATCCCGCAGCAATTCTCCGAAATGGGTAAAGGGCAGGAAAAATGCGAACTTTTGAAAAAATACGGGCATGGACAAAAGGGGCCAGGTATATCCGGAAAGGATAGAACTCGGGAGAAAATAGACCGCTGCAACTTGAGAAGCCAGCATCTTGTCTTTGAATATGGACGACAGCATGATGCCGATAGAGCAGACGCAGATGCAGAATACTCCGCAAAGAAGCCCTATCTTTCCGAAATTTGCTTTCATCGGCACGTCAAAAAATCTGATTTGAACCCATAGGATCATTGCGGTTGAAATCAGCCCGAGGCCTGAACAGGCAAGCATTTTTACAATCGCATCCAGAAAAATGTTCTTCTGGCTGCTTTTATCGAGAGCTGCTGCAGCCGTCATGCCCATTCCGGCCTGAACCATGGAGAGGATCATTCCGGGCAGGAGAAAGTTCACGTAATTCCGGGTTGGATTCCCGAGGATTCTTGAGGTGATATCAATTGCCATGACGGCATTTTTTGCCTGATCATAGGACATGTTAAATTTTCCCCGCATGACATCGATCAGCACTCCGCCCTTAAGGCTCAGGAGGATTTCCGATGCGCTTACTTTTAGAAAGGAGGCGGAGGAAAGCTGGGTTCCGTCGGTAACGGTCATCAACTTCGGCGATTTTAATTTTTTCAAGTCCTTTGTAAAATCTTTGGGGATGACCAGGCCGAAGAGAATTTTCCCCTGCTTCATCAATTCCTCTATTTCATAGGGATCTTCCACAAAATATTTGATATCAAATGTTTCATGTTCATCGAAGCTGTTGACGATGGTTCGCGTAAGGGAAGTGTTATCCCCCAAATATACTGCGGTGGGAATTTCTCGAAGCTGTTTTTCGCTCATCATAATGCAGATGAGGATATTGGCAATTTGAGGAATTAAAAAAATAAGGAGAAAGGGCATAATGTATTTTTTCAATCGCTTGATCATCACGATTCCCCCTATTGAGTCAGTTGGACAAAAGCGGTCATTCCGGGTCTTAAAAGCTGCTTCGAATTGTCCAGTTTAATCTTGATCCCGTAGCAGACCAAGTCAAATTCGCCGTTTTCATTGCTGGCTTTTTTTACTGCAAAATCCGGTTTTTTATTGATTCGAACCACTTTCCCTTTGAAGGTTTGATCCTTGTATGCGGGAACTCTGACGTTGACTTCTTGCCCTTCTTTAAATTTTGAAAGCTCTGTTTCTTTTACCTGGATTTCCACCCAGATATTTTGAAGATTCGTAATGGTTGCAATGCTCATTCCGCTGGATACCAATTCTCCCTTGCTGACATTCAGCATGGTTACCAGTCCGGAAAGCGGGGATTTTATAGTAGCGTCTTCGATATATGTATCTACTTCTTGAACCCCTGCAAGAGCTTGCTGATATTTTTCCCGGGCTGCGGCGATATTGCTTTGGGCTGCTGCTGCCGTGCCGCTTACCGCTTGCACTTGTGCCCTTGCGGCATCAATGTCTTCTTGGCGCGCTCCTTCTTTTGCAAGATTTAAATCTTGAAGGGCCACGTTCATTTTGGTTTCGATTTCATCCAATTGGGCTTTGGAAACAGCTCCTTCTTCATACAGGGCCTTTACACGTTCATAATTTTTTTTCATGATGTCATAGTTGGCCTGTGCTTTGGCAATTTCTTGGCTTCTTGCGCCGTTGACGGCTTTTTCCAATGTAGCCTGTGCTGCGGCCAACTGCCCCAATGCCGCATCATATTGTGCTTCTGCTGCTTCGATGCCTGCCTTGGCTGCATTTGCCTGTGCCACCAGCCCTTCTTTTTTGGCCAGAATGTCTTTGATATCGATAAGGGCGATGATATCTCCTTCCTGAATTTCTTGTCCTTCTTCTACTTTGATTTCTTCAATTCTTCCTGGAATTTTCGCATTGATGTCCACTTCTTCCGCTTCAATGGTTCCTTGAAATTCATTTGGATTTTTTCCGGCTTCTTCCCCTTGTGCGGCGCATCCGCTGAATAAAAGCATTACAGAAAGCACGAAAGCCCAGAAATGTATTTTTTTATTTGTCATGAAAGACTCCCCCTTGCAGAATAATGTAAATATATTAACTATCAATAAAAAATATTATACTCTTGAAATTAAATTTTGTAAACATGTTTACTAAAATTGTTTTAAGAGATTGAAATTTTTGTTTTCCGCCCCCTTAAAAATAAACTTCCATCAATGAGGATATTTTTCCATATTTTGTTGATTTCTTTTTGAACAAAATGATATAATATTTCTATATATTGAAAGAAATGACATAAAAAATAAAATTTTATCAAAACTTTGAAGAGAAAGTATAAAATGTTTCCAAAGACAGCGATGCGGATGGGACGTATTATCAGTAAATGCTTTCAAAACAGTATCGGAAAGAAAACCAACCGGCTTTTAGAATGTTCTTTCATGGGGCATTTTCAAGAGTCGTTTCTTTTTTGGAAAAAAAAGATGATTTTTATTGACGGAAAATTTTCATATTTTTATCGCGCAATATCCATCTTGGGGATGGATAAGCCGATCAAAGACTAGGAAGGAAAGAAGGGTTCTGTATGCGGGATGCAAATGTGGTGAAAATTGTTTGCGCAGTGGTGAATTTCTTCCTGTTGGCAATAAGCGTATATGCATATCATTTTCTAAATTCCCATGCGCTCATAAACAAATATGGTTTTATATGGATTGCTCTCGCTTCTACGCTGATCGTATTCATATCTTTTGTTGTTTTAGATAAATTGCTGCGCCTGCAAGAGCAGAAAATGAGCGATAAGATTAAAGAGATTGCCGATGGAAATGTCATTAACGAAGATCTCGAAAAGAATGGTTTCTTTCAATGCAGTGCCATTGAAGAGGCACTGGATATGTTAAGATCAAAAACCGAGTTATCGATGTATCATAATCTTCTAGCAGAATCTTCTTTGAGCGGAAACGCAGAAATTTTAAAAACAAATGCAGAGAAAAATGCAGAAGAGATTGCATCGATCTATAATCGATTGGAAAGCATATCGAACGCTTTATCCAATTCAGTAGAAAATATGGAAGAAAATACGGCGGTATCGGAAGAAATGCTCAGTTCCATGCACGAAATCAGTGAATACTGCCATAAAAGCAAAATGCATTCCAGTGAAGCAGAAGAATTAGTAAACGAAGATATTTCAAATATTCAATCCACATTGGCGAGCATAGAAGAAGTAGAAAATGAAATTCATTATCTCCGAAACAATATTGATGCCATCGATGAATTTTTGAAGAGTACTTCGGCAATGACAAACCTGATTTCCGAAATTGCAAAAAAGACAAATTTATTGGCATTAAATGCAGATATTGAAGCGGCTCGTGCCGGGGAACACGGCAGGGGATTTTCTGTCGTTGCCGGGGAAATCAAAGATTTAGCCACACAAAGCAATACCACGTCGAAAAGCATCATTGAAAATATTGAATCTACACAGGAAAAAATGAGTGGGCTTATCCAGCACATCCACAATGCTTGGGATAAAATTTTGGTTGTAAAATCTGCAAGTAACGATACGGTAAGCCATTTAAACAATATAGGGTTGAAAGTAGAGGATATCGTTTCTTATATCGTCAATATCAACGATTTGGTCAAACAGCAAACGGAACATTTCAATACAATTACAAGCAGCATGGCCGGCATAACGGAATCGAATAATGAGATTGCTTCTGGATCAGACAGTATTCAAAAATACATGAATGAACAAATCGAGCAAAACCGTAATATCGTGGACATCGCAAATAAATTATATGAAGTTGCTAAAAATTATAGCGATGGATTGGCTGACTTTGAAAAGAAATTAGAAAAATCTTTATTTGCTGCCTGCGATTATCTGGCAGATCGATTGGTAAAAAATCAAGTAGACAATCATTTTCTGCAGGAATTTTGTCAAAAAACGGGGATTGCAGAAATTTATATAACAGATTCGAATGGGAAGACAATTATTTGCAACAATCAAAGCGGGATAGGCTTTACATTATCTAGGGATCCAGCAGATCAGAGCCATAAGTTTTATAGGATATTAAATGATCCCAAATTAAGGGTGTCCGAAAAGCTCGGAATCCGGGATATTGATGGGAAATATTTCAAATTCGTAGGCATTTCCAGGAAAGATTCTAAAGGGGTTATTCAGGCAGGTTGGGGAGTATAAATGTTATACATGTTGCATATTTTCCGCAATTTGTGTAAAATATAGATTATGTAATTCAATGGTATAGAAAATATCCAAAAAGCATTGATGGGAAGAGTACGCATAGGAATTCACAGCAGAGAGCCGGGCTGGGTGAAAACCGGTGTGAAGATCGATGCGGAAGATGGTCCCTGAGCTGCATGGCTGAGGCATCATGTATGTTTAGGTCATGCCGGCATTGCAAGCCGTTATGATTGCATAGTGATCCGTTCACTTATGGAGGCTGTTGCTGTGAGGCAGCGGTAAATAAGGGTGGTATCGCGAGCAAGCCTCGCCCCTTAATGGAAAAGGGGGGAGGTTTTTGTTATATAAATTTAGATGAAAAGTTTTATGCATCTATATAAGAACGAATGCGCATATATTCATATCAAACGAGGAGGAAAAGAAAATGAGCAAAGGAACTTTTTATATCACAACTCCAATTTATTATCCCAGTTCCAATCTTCATATCGGGCATACATATACAACCGTGGCGGCAGACGCGATGGCACGCTTTAAACGCCTGACAGGGTATGATGTGATGTTTTTGACAGGCACCGATGAACATGGTCAAAAGCTTCAGCGCATTGCAAAAGAAAATGGAATGGAGCCGAAAGAATATATTGACAAGATCGTCGAGGGAGTCAAAAAATTATGGGAAACAATGGAGATCTCTTATGATTTCTTTATTCGGACCACCGATGATTATCATAAGAGAAGAGTGCAGGAGATTTTCAAAAAACTTTATGAAAAAGGCGATATCTATAAAGGGACTTATGAAGGATGGTATTGTACTCCCTGCGAGGCTTTCTGGACAGAAACGCAAATCGTAGACGGAAAATGCCCGGACTGTGGAAGGGCAGTGGAACTGACAAAAGAAGAAGCCTATTTCTTTAAATTGTCAAAATATCAGGATCAATTGCTGAAGCTGTTTGAAGAGAATCCCGATTTTTTGGAGCCGGAATCAAGAAGGAATGAAATGTTGAACAACTTCATCCGGCCGGGACTGGAGGATCTATGTATTTCCAGAAGCAGTTTTGATTGGGGAATTCCGGTACCGATTGACGAAAAACATGTTATCTATGTATGGCTGGATGCCCTTTCTAATTATATCACGGCTTTGGGTTATCCGGAAGAAAAGGAAGGCGCCTATCAAAAATACTGGCCTGCAGATGTTCATCTGGTAGGAAAGGAAATTGTACGATTCCATACGATCATTTGGCCGGCGATGTTAATGGCATTAGGAGAACCCCTTCCGAAAAAAGTATTCGGGCATGGTTGGATTTTACTGGAAGGGGGAAAAATGTCCAAATCGAAAGGAAATGTTGTGGATCCGGTGATATTGGTAGAGCGGTATGGAGTCGATGCCTTGAAGTATTTTCTTCTAAGAGAATACTCTTTCGGTCAGGATGGCGTATTTACGAATGAAGTTTTATTCAATCGCCTCAATTCTGATCTGGCAAACGATTTGGGGAATTTGGTCAGCAGAACCATCACCATGATCGAAAAATATAATGGAGGAATTATCCCTGCAGCCAAAGGGGAAACGGAAACGGATGCAGATTTGAAGAAGCTGGCGACTTCCGTGTCGGGCATTGTAGAAAAGAAAATGGATCGACTGGATTTCAGCAATGCATTGGAAGAAATATGGAAGCTGGTTCGCAGAACGAATAAATATATCGATGAAACGATGCCTTGGATGCTGGCAAAAGAGGAAGCAAACAAAGAACGCCTTGATACGGTATTGTACAATTTAGCCGATTCCATCCGCATCATTTCCATACTGATTCAGCCTTTCATGCATTCCACCACGAAAAAAATATGGGTTCAATTGGGACTCGACGAAGGACAGGGGACAACATGGGAGGATACATTTGTATTTGGTAAGCTCCCAAGCGGCCTCAAAGTAAAAAGACAGGCACCGCTGTTCCCAAGGATCGATGTTGCAGAGGAATTGAAAGCTTTAGAAGATATGGGCGCGAAAAAAACAGATAAAAAACAGCAGCCGCAGGACAAAGCAGAATCGAAAGAAGTAGCCAAAACACAGGAAAAACCTGAAATTACCATCGATGATTTTGCAAAGCTTGACCTGAAAGTGGGAACTGTATTAGAATGTAAAAAGCATCCGAAAGCGGATAAATTATTAATCCTGCAAGTGAAGATAGGAGAAGAAACGAGGCAGATCGTATCGGGAATTGCTGAATATTATTCCCCCGAAGCATTAATCGGGCAAAAAGTAGTTGTTGTAGCAAATCTCAAAGCGATCAAATTAAGGGGAGAAGAATCAAAAGGGATGATTTTGGCAGCGGAAAAAGATGGAACATTAACGCTCGTTACAGCAAATATTGATGATGGCGCAACAGTAAGTTAAGGGAATATGAGAAGGGGGTTGGCGAAAATGTTTTTTGACTCTCATGCGCATCTTGATGATCAGAGATTTGATGCAGATAGAGATGCAGTGATCCAAAGAGCGAAAGAGAACAAAATTTCCTATATCCTGAATCCGGGAGCCGATTTTGCTTCTTCTGTAAAAGCAATCGATTTGGCAGCCGAATATGAAATGGTTTATGCAGCTGTCGGCGTTCATCCTCACGAAGCAAAAACAATGGATGAGGTGATGCTGGCGCTTTTAAGGGGACTGACCACAAAGCCGAAGGTAAAAGCGATCGGAGAAATCGGATTGGATTTCTACCATTTGCATTCCCCCCGCGATGTACAGCGCGAATGGTTTCGAAAACAAATCCGTTTAGCCAAAGAAGTTTCTCTTCCGATTATCGTACACGACCGGGATGCCAACCAGGAAGTGATGGATATTCTCAAAGAAGAAAAGGCATTTGATACGGGAGTTTTGATGCATTGTTATTCCGGCAGCGCAGAGCTTGCCAGACAATATGTAAAATTAGGCGCCTATTTGTCGATTGCAGGGCCTATTACCTATAACAACGCAAGAAAACTGGTTGAAGTTGTAGAGACAATACCGCTTCAGCACCTCATGATTGAAACCGACGCGCCCTACCTCACCCCGGTCCCCCACAGAGGAAAGCGAAACGAGATGGCATATGTGAAGCATACAGCGGAGAAGATTGCAGAAATTAAATCGATTTCCATAGAAGAAGTTGCCTTTCAAACGACAGAAAATGCGAAAAAGTTTTTTGGAATATAATGGACAAAATCATTTTGTCCATTATTTTTTTGTATAATCTTTTTCTCATTTTAGAAGCCGGAAGAATAATATAAAAAAGAAATGAATAGAATAGGCTACTAGGAAATAAATATTTGCACGAAACGTATCGAAAATTTCCCGGGAAATATGGTAAAAAAACTTGAAAAAGGGGGCAAAAAATATCATTGTCTATCGAAACGACAAAAAGGATTTCTTAAGAAAAAGTATAGATATTGATTTTCTGGAAAGAATTTATAATATGTTATAAAAAAAACCATTCATAGATTTGACGTAATGTAAATTTTTGTGTAGAATAATAAAATGTTATTCAAGCTGCTCCGATTAAAAGGAGGAATTAACAAAAATGGAATCAAATAGTAAAACCCAGCCCCTTTTCATGAAAAGAAAATGGCTGGTGTTGGCAATCGCACTCGTTATCGGAATCTTTTCCATGTGGAAGGGATTTGCGAAAGAAGTGACGATTCAAGACGGTACAGAGAAGAAGACAATCACCGTATGGTTTAGCAATGTAGAAGATACATTGAAGAAGGCTAATATTACATTGGGAGAATACGATCAGGTATCGGAGCCTTTCCATGCGCGTGTAAAAGACAATATGGTACTCAAGATCAAAAGAGCACATCCGATAAAAGTAAAATGTGATGGAAAAACGCTGGAGATCATGACAGCCTACGAAAAGGTAAAAGACATATTAAAAGAACACAAGATATCTTTTGGAAAATTGGATGAGATTCAACCTTCACTCGAAGAAAAAGTTTTTAAAGGAGATACGATTCAAATCGTCAGAGTGAAAGAAGAAGTCATTACGCAAAAGGAAGTCATTCCGTATGAATCTGTGATCAAATACAGCGATCAATTGGATCAAGGTAAAATAAGATTGATTCAGGAAGGAAAAAATGGAGAAAAGGAAATACAATACAAAGTGCTTTATCGGGATGGAAAAGAAGTGTTCAGAGAAATCGTACAGGAGAAAATTCTCGCAGAAGCTGTCAATGAAATCGTAGAACGAGGTACAGCACAATATGTAGCTACATCCAGAGGAAACATTCGGGCATCCAGGGTTCTTACGATGACAGCTACGGCCTACGATTCCAGCTATGCCAGTACGGGGAAAACCCCCGATCATCCGCATTACGGAAAAACGGCTATCGGAACAAAAGTGAGGCCTGGGGTTGTAGCGGTGGATCCAAGAGTCATTCCGCTACGAACAAAATTATATATTCAATCTCTAGATGGTTCAAAAGACTATGGGTTTGCTAGCGCAGAAGATACAGGTGGAGCCATAAAAGGGAACAAGATAGACCTATATTTTGAAGAACCAGGAGCAGCGAAAAAATTTGGAAGAAGGAAAGTAAAGGTTTATGTCTTAGAATGATCATCAAGCAGAGCAGGAAAGGGTTCCTGCTCTATCTTTTTGTTGATTCTCTTTGCAACCCGAAAAAATTATTATAAAATAAATGCGGAACATCGATCAGTGACGGAGGGAAAAATGATAAAAGAAGTGATTGTTGTGGAAGGTCGGGATGATGCTGTGGCCGTTCGACGAGCCGTTCAAGCGGAAGTCATCATTACCCATGGATTTGGGATCACAGATGAAATAAAAAAACGGATTCAAACTGCACAGCAGAGAAAAGGTGTCATCATCTTTACGGATCCGGATTATGCAGGTGAAAAAATCCGGAAGATGATTTCCAGTGAGATAAAAGGTTGCAAACATGCTTTTTTGCCCCGGCAGCAGGCGGCTAAAAATGGAGATATCGGGATTGAAAATGCATCCCCTGAAGATATCCGTGCTGCATTGGCGAAAGTGCGCACGGAAAGCCCTTCTCCTCATTTGGAATTTAAGAAGGAGGATTTGCTCAAGAACGATCTTCTCGGTTCAGAGCAGGCCAGCAGAAGGAGAGATGAATTGGGAAAATACTTAGGAATCGGATACGGAAATGCAAAGCAATTTTTAAATCGATTGAATCATTACGGCATTACAAGAGAAGAATTTGAAGAAGGATTAAAAGTGCTTCAATCATGAAGGATAGGAGATACAAAATGGATAAACTCGTTTTGCCAAAAGTAACAAAAGAAATCATCCAAAAATACGGGTTTCGGTTTTCAAAGCAGCTGGGACAAAATTTTTTGATCGATGAAAATATACTTCAAAAAATTGTAAAGGGTGCAGCCGTTTCCAAAGAAGATCGGATCATTGAGGTAGGGCCTGGAATCGGGACATTGACCCAAGCACTGGCTCAGCGCGCGGAAAGGGTGATTGCTGTTGAGATCGACAAAAATTTAATTCCAATTTTGAAAGAA
>JAMNXX010000031.1 GCA_023623095.1 Bacillota bacterium
AGTCAAAGAATCAATATATTTTGGGTGTTCTTTTTCAAGTAATGTAAATATTTCACTTAATAACATAGAAGCGATTATTCGGTATCTCATTTGAAAATTTAGTATCGTGTCATATTCCAATTTCTCACCTTCTTCAGAAATATGTTTAATACAAATATTTTCTTTCATTAGTGATAATGTAGCAATATGGTGAAAAACAGATTGCTTTGCCAGCTCGATTGCTTCCTGTTGCGCTTCCTCATATGAAGGAATAAGGTTCATATCTAAACCCATTATTTTGAATATTTCTATTGTCTCACGTCCTTCATACATTCTTAAATATTCATCTGTTTCCTCTCTTGGTAGTCTTAACTCTGCCGATATTGTTTCATATTCTGTTTTCAATGCAGCCTCATTCGCTTCTTGTATTTTGACTTTTAATTCCTGCACTTTTTCAGGAAAATTACCTAAATCCATATATGCTTGCAGTGCTTTTTCATAAAAGCTTGCAGCAACCATGTTCCCATTGGGATAATTCACTTTTTTCCACTCAGCTTCTTCGATGAAAGACTCAGCAATTCTGATTTTTATTTTTTGGCGTTCATCTTCATTTTTTCTAATTTGCCATATTTTTACTAATAGCTCCAAAAAACTTCGCTGTAAATGAAAACTATCTGGAATATTTAGAACATAATCAGTAATAGCAGCTTCTATTATTGAAATAAGATATTCGTAATCTATTTGCTCTCCTATCTTTTTTTCCCAATTCAAAATTGACTCAATTATTTCAAGCAAATATCGTAATCTTCTTTTTTCTACCAATTGTTTTATGAATTCGTAATGCTTTTTCAAACTTTTATCTATTAAGCTCTGGTCTTTTATCATTGAAGCGATTGCGATGGCTCTACCCAGGGAGTCAGCGAGTTCATGATCCCATTCGTTAGTAAAATAAATTGGGCAACAATCAAGATAGGCACTTACAGCCAAACGAGCATAATCAACATCTCTATCAAGTTCCCATATAACATCACTATATCTAGCTTTTAATATAGGATTATTAGTAACATTCGCCCTGTTTTTATAGTACTCGATAGCTTCTTTGGGGAAATGCTTTTCTAAATCAGGATATTTCCATTCTTCTCCATTATCAGTAGTTCCACTCATCATGGAATCAAATCTTTTTTTTGGAGAGTTTTGTGTAGAAAGATCGAAAATCAATATTTCTTTCCTTAAATCTTCAGCTTTATCTTTCTCACCACTTTTCTCATATTTTTCAAAGGCAACTTTATAAATATTAGAACGATTCCAACGAAAGTCAGAAGTATTCGTTTCAGACAAATTGATTAATTCTTCAGGATCCAATTTTCTCATCTCTGATTCTATCATTTTATAAACCTCCTTTAGTTTGGCAACCTAAACAATATTCCATTTGTTTTCCCTTTCTACATGCTTGTATTGCTATCTCTCTTTGACTTTTGTGGTTGTTAAAATACAAAAATCGTACAATTTCTTTATCCAAATTTATTATACAGGATTTGGGTGATGGGGTGTTACACTTTTCGAGAAAAAGCTAGTAAACTAAAAATCAGAAAGATAGATAAATTTGTGAGTGGTTTAAAAAGAGATATGCAAGCGGTTAGAAATGCTATAGTATCTGAATACAACAATGGGCTAGCAGAAGGTTCTGTGAATAAACTGAAAGTTATTAAAAGGAAAATGTATGGAAGAAACAAATTTGAGATGCTAAGACAGAAAGATCCTTTTCCTGAGAATAATGGATAGGATTCAATAATTAATAGAAAGGACCAGCTTGTTACAATATGAATTTTATTATGATCCTTTATAACCTCTTGTTAATAGTTTTTTTGTTGAAATTCCCAACTTGCTTTCTATTCGTTGTCTATCTTTATAATCAATTGAATGTAAAGAACAATAATCAATGACCATTAATTTTGATACACTTTCTGCCAATTTAGAAAAATCCTTTTCTTTAATCCTTATCGCAAGTTCATTAACTTGTAAATTTTTGTTGTACCACATTAAAATTCCATGTTTTACTAAAAAAGATACCGGG
>JAMNXX010000224.1 GCA_023623095.1 Bacillota bacterium
CGATTGACTGAACAATTAACATCGGATCTCGTTGTATTGTCTTATAATGAAATTGAGCCAAATGTAGAAGTACAATCAGTAGGGGTGGTGAGTGGATAAGGTGAAAGTAAAAAGGTTTATAGCGGATAATTCGCAGGAAGCGATGTTAAAGGTGAAAATGGAATTAGGAAAGGATGCTGTGATTTTACATTCTCGCAAAATTCAGCGACCCGGGATATTTGGTTTTTTGAAGAAACCGTTGGTTGAAATGTTTGTTGCTGTTGACGAACCAGATGAAAAGGACAAGCATTCTGTTGTGAATCCTGTTCAAAACAATCCTGATGTTCGCTTATTTGATAACAATAAAATTGATGAATTACAAGCTAAAATTGGAAATATTGAAAACATGTTAAATCATTTTATTGCTAAAGCGGTAGAAGATCCTGCTGATTTATCGTTTCAAAAACCTCCTGAGCTATTTGAAAAATATTATAATTTGCTTTTAGAAAATGATGTGGATGAAAAGCTCACACAAAAAATGATGAATATTGTTCAAAGGCAATTCAGTTTTTCTCTGGAAAATGAAAAAGCAATCCAAAATGCAATAAAGGTATTAATCAAAGAATATCTTGGAACTGCCAGTACACTTGAGGAGAACATGAAAAAGCAATCGAAGATTATTTTTGTCGGACCAACAGGAGTTGGAAAAACGACGACGCTGGCTAAATTGGCAGCAAAGGCATCGGTTGGGATGGGCAAATCAGTAGGATTGATTACAGCGGATACTTATCGAATTGCAGCTGTAGAACAATTAAAAACATATAGCGAAATTTTAAATATTCCCATAAAGGTAATATATGAGCCTAAGGAAGTGGTTGAGGCTATAGAAATCTACAAAGATAAAGATATCATTTTAATCGATACAGCAGGAAGAAATCACAAAGTTGAAGAACAATTACAAGAAGTGAAGGAATTGATTGGCTACGTGGAAGAACCAGATGTTTTTTTAGTTGTGAGTGCGCTAACGGCGTATAAAGATATCGTTAGCATCACGCGTTCTTATCAATTTTTAGATCGGTACAAACTATTATTTACGAAATTAGATGAGGCAACAACGCTTGGCAATATATTAAATATGAGAACGCTAACAGGGAAACCTTTGTCCTATTTTACTACCGGGCAGAGCGTTCCAGATGATATAGAAATTGCAGATGCTGAAAAAATAGCAAATATAATTGTGGGAGAGTAGAATGGAGCATGAAGGATCAAGCCCAAAAATTAAGAGAGATCGTTGGTAATATGAAGAAGAAAAATAATATTGGTGTTTTTTCCTATGTTCAAACTCCTTCGAAAGAGCAAGGGAACTCTACTAAAAATGCAAGAGTCATTGCGATTACGAGTGGAAAAGGAGGAGTAGGAAAAACGAATTTGACTATTAATTTAGGTCTGGCTCTTAACCAGCTCGGATATAAAGTTGTGATTTTAGATGCAGATCTAGGTTTGGCAAACATTGATGTTATTATCGGAGTGATTCCCCAATTTACACTTGCTCATGTGATTCGGCGTGAAAAAACTTTGGAAGAAATTATCATCGACGGACCGAATGGAATTCAGATCATTTCGGGGGGCTCGGGATTAAAGGAACTGGTTCACCTATCAGAAGAACAACTTGTTTATTTAATCGATAATTTAAAAGAAATCGGAAAGGATGCTGATTTTATTCTAATTGATACAGGAGCTGGTATTAATCAATCGATTTTATCTTTTGTAAGCGCAGCAAGTGAAATTATTTTGATTAGCACACCGGAACCGACATCGATTACAGATGCCTATGCTATGATTAAAAATATTGTATCGGAAGACAAAGAGAAATCAATAAAAGTTTTAATTAATAGGGCATCAAGCAGTCAAGAAGGCGTAGAGATTTTTGATAAATTAAATGCTGCTGCTCAAAAGTTTTTAAACGTATCTTTATCGAGATTAGGATATCTATATGAGGATCCTTATGTTTCTAAATCCGTAAGATTTCAAACACCATTTTTGCTTAAATATCCTAGCA
>JAMNXX010000028.1 GCA_023623095.1 Bacillota bacterium
CCGTTCCTCTCAGTGGATGTCCCCCTTCGATAATCAATTTCTCCATTTATCATTTCCAACCTTTCCGGCTTCAGTTTTTCATCGAGGATAAGTTTTCTCCTTCAACAGAATCCCTATTTCAAGTGATCTTCTTTTACAAATCCCCATAATATTATACCATTCATTCTTACATGATGTAAGTACTAAGAAAAGAACATAAAAAAGCAACAGCAAAATAAATGCTGCTACTATATTTTCACTCTTATCTATTCTTTGTAAGCATCGATAAAAATGGTTTCCCCGTTTTCCAATACGAATCGCCATGCGGGGACTGCCGTACCGGACTCCGCATTTTCAAAACCCATATACCCAGGATCAAACCAATATCCTAAAGCGATATCTCGGATAATAACAGGTTTTTTCATGCCTTCCACTCTTCCCATCAGTTTCAATAATGCATTTGTAGCCGGAATGATTTCCTTTTTGCTCTCTCCCGTACTCAAAGGTTTGAGCCATAATTTATCAAAAAATGTAATCCCTGATGGTGTTACCACACATTCCATATAACTGTATTCTAGGAAGCCGTTTTTATACTTTTGTTTAAAAATAACCTTATATCCCTGTTCTTCTTTCCGTGTATCCCAATAAATGGTATCTTTCTTCAGCCAGCCATTCTCGCGAATAAATTTTTCTGCTTCCTCATAAGCCTTCTGCGCATCCAAATTTTTTATCTGCCCTTTAGGGCTTTTTTGAATCATCTCTTTTATTTTTTGTTTATCCCAGTTTTCATACGCCACGTTTAGGACAGGCATTCTTAAAATTTTCTTGGGGATTTCCGTCTGAAGATAAATACCTCTTTCTTTCAAAATTTTCTCTACCGATTGGATATGCTCCTCATCTAACGTGGATAAAGCACCACTGTCAAACAGATTCTTTTCGATATTATAAATCAGGAAAATATTCGTAATAATAAATGCAATGATCAGAATATTTTTTGCCTTTGACCAATCCACACGTTATCACCGCCTGTCAGTTTTCAAATCGACTTACGATGCTCCCATCATATACGTCAAAATAATAGGTGATGTTTCCTACCTTCAAAATCCATACCGGGCCTAATACTTCAATCTTTTCAGCGCTTTGGTCATAATATCCTAATCCTATGGAATCCATTGATTCTAAAATTTCATCTCTTATCTTTTCTTCATCCATCTCCTTGATATTTTGTCCTTGATTTCTTAAATAATCCTTTTCAATCACATCAAAGTTTTTGTTAATAATATCTGTTACAACCATCATTTCCAAACCGTCGTCATATTCTAACTCTCTTTCATATTCATAGACAGCCTCTGATGCCTTTTCTTTCAAAAATCGTTTATAGTAGTTTACCTGACTGCCGATCACTTCCACTTCTAAAGCTTCTCCTGCAATTTGAGGAGGATGATAAACAGGAACATCGTTGAATCGGTAGCCGAAAATAAACCGATATCCTTTTCTCTTCTCTCTTTCTACCGGAACGATATTTTTTATAAAAGGTTTTATACTGTTTCCATCCGAGTAAGTCCAGCCCCCGTGTTCCTGAACAAATTGAAAAGCAATCTGAAACGCCTCCCAGACACCCACGGAAGCTGCCGTTTTTTGCGGATCGATTTCTTCAATGTATTCAGCCACACCAAGTGAATTGATCTTTAGACTTTTTTTCCCGTACCCATAAGTATAGATCACAGAACCCGTTGTTTCCCGGATCTTTCTCACAAAATCAAAATTTTCTCCAAAAAATGTCCCTGCAAAAGATTTTATCCCCAAGTCGTCTGCTGCATCCATTTCCGGTACCGTTTTTATCTCCGGCAAAGATTCCGTCCACTCAACCGGCATCAGTCTGTAATTTGAAACGCCATAAATATCTTCTATGGGATAATAATGGGTATATTCTTTTGATTCAATTTGATTCACCTTTTCGATGAGTTCATCCTGTATCCCTTTGCTGCTCGCTAAACGATAGTACTTCTCCTCTTGGCTGTCCGCCATATATACAGGATTATTTTCTATAAGCAGCAGCAAAATAGAGTCCGCAAAAGCAATTTTATCCTTAAACGCTCCCTGTATTCCCTTGCTAAGAATTTCTATCGGCATCCGACATGCAAATTTCATCTCAATCGATTTGACATTTTGTGCTTCTTTCCATTTTAGGGCATCCACCTCTTGTATATCGATTTCTGTGGCGTTTTTTTCTTGTAAAATTTGAAGCACCTTTTCCCATAATCCGTATGCGTCCGCATAAAGTACCGTATGAAGACCACCCCCAAAGTTGACTGTAATACTTTGGGGGCTCATTGCATCAGAGATATTTACAATGCCTTCTTTTTTCCCTAATTCCATATTCCCTGAAGGCTTAGAAGATAGAAACCTCCATAAGGGAACATCCATCCACAGCTGATGCGCAAGCATCATGCTCATCAGAATTAAAAATACCAAAAGGATTGTTTTAAACTGTTCTTTTTTGAAAGATACCATTCTCTACACCCTATTGAGAGAGTTGCTTGAATAGATTTCCCAAAATATTCATCTTAGGAATTTGTTTCAAAGATTGCCGAATCTCTGCTTCTTTATCTTTTACTGTAAATCTTTTAATGACCGGTTCTTTATTTTGGATATCAAATCTCATCTTATAGTCTCCGGGAGTTAATCCTTTCAGGTGTTTTGTATAAAAATTCAAATTGTTCTCCGGCTCAATTTTTTGAGGCCCAAAGATCGGTTTTGTCCCTGGCTCTTTGTAAATCGTCAATATAACGGAAGCATTATTGAGAACCTTGACGGAGATCAAAACGCTGTCTTGAACGATAATATTGCCCTTCGGACTGATGATCTCAATCGCTCCCTTTGATGCAAGTACGTTTATTGCATAATCCGCGCCATCCGCAGGAGATGAAGAATCATCTGCAAATACCAGCCCTGTTGAAGCTGTAAATATCGCTAAAATAAGGATCCCGGTAAGTATTCGTTTTCTCACTGTAAACTCCTCCCAACTTACCAATATAATCTGATCATATACAGTATAACGGATAATTGTTACAGACGTGTTACATCGACTTTAAATTCGCATTACACCCTTTCGAAAGCCCAAGCCCTGTACCTCCCAACATTCGGGATCTGGCTTTATCAACGCGGTAGAATCTTTCAAATACCCTTGAAATATCTTTTTGAGGAATTCCGATCCCATTGTCCTTGATGGCCAAAACTGCTTGTCCCTCGTCACCGGTAAGCAAAATTTTTATTTGTCCGTGCTCCGGCGTATATTTGATCGCATTTGTCAAAATATTTAGGATCACTTGTTCAATCTTATCTTTATCCACCCAGCAGATAAAAGCCTCCTCTTCATAGACAAAAGAAAGCTTCTGCTGTTTATTTTTTGCAGTAATATTCACTTTTACAATCGCATTTTCTACAATTTTAACTAGATTGCTTTCCTTTTTGTTCCATTCTTCTTTTTCATAATCTAACCGAGATAACTGCAGCAAATCACGAACCAATCGATCCATCCGATCCGTCTCGCTGTTTATCACATTGAGGAACTCCTTTGCCAGTTTTTTGTCTTCCAGAGCGCCTTCCAACAGTGTTTCTGTATAGCTCTTGATGCTTGTCAGCGGGGTTTTCAACTCGTGCGAAACATTCGCAACGAATTCTTTCCGCATATTATCCAGTTTTTGCCTTTCTGTAATGTCTTGGATAATCATAACGATTCCGTTACTCGTTCCTTTTTCGTCCCTAAAGGGCGCATAACTTGCCAAAAAAACGGAATCATTTATCCGTATGTTTTCTCGGCCTTCTCCTTTGCTTTCATCTTGCTTGATAGAAGAAAGCATGAGCTTTTCGTTCAAGACTCCGATAATATCATCATAATGTTTGTTTTGTATATCGATTTCCGAAAGATGGAGCATGCGCATCGCTGCAGGATTGGCATGGATGATCTTCCCTTGATTATCAACAGCAATGAGACCGTCCGCCATGTACCTTAAAATCGTTTCCAGTTTGCTTTTTTCACTGGATATTTCAGAGAGGGTGATGTCCAACTTTTCCCTCAAATAATTAAACATCTCTGCAAGCCGGCCGATCTCATCATCTGATTTTACTTCTACTGTCTGGCGAAAATCCCCCTTTGCCATTTGCTCTGCTTTCATCGTCACATCCATAATCGGCTCTGTAACGCTTTTAGCAATAAAATAACCCAAAACCACCGTGATCAGCAATGCCATCAGCGTCGCCTGCGTCAATATCATTTTTGCTTTATCCAAGTTTTCATAGATATCTGACAGATCTGCACGAAGATACAAAATCCCTTTGAGCGCTCCGTCTTCAGCTAGGATGGGGAAAACCATGTTCTTCGTAGCAATGCTTGTATCGCTTGTCCATATAACATCATCTTTTTCAGCGATTTTGCCGTTCCAACCATCCATCAGCAATTTTTCATCGAGGGCATCGATACTCTTTTTATGTAAAAGATTGATATTGCTACTGGCAATGATCTCAAAATTTCGATTGATAACAAAAATTTCTTCCTGCAAACCTCTCGCCCAAGTATTTATATCCTGCTGAATTTTTTCTTGATATTTATCTAGATCATCAAAACCTTTCATCGATTCGATTAAGCCTTTTTGAGCGAGCTTTGTAAGATTATTTCTCGCTACATTTAAATAATATTCCTCAAACTGTTGAATGATAAAAGCCCCTACAATAACCATTGCGATAAATACAAGCAGGAAATATATGGTAATAAATTTCCACCTTATGCTTTTAAACATCTTATGCCCTCCTGAAGTAATAGCCTACTCCTCTTTTTGTTAAGATGTACTTTGGATTGCTGGAATTATCTTCTATCTTTTCTCTCAACCTTCGAATCGTCACATCTACTGTTCGAATATCTCCGTAATATTCATAGCCCCATACTTCTTCGAGCAATTTTTCTCTGGTAAAAACCTGATCCTCCTGAGTAGCCAAGTATTTTAGTAGTTCAAACTCCCTCAAGGTCAATTCGATCGTCTCGTTTCTTTTTCGAACCTCATATTTATTTAAGTCAATAGACAGATCCCCTAAAACGATAACATTATTTTTTTCATGATTGGGAATGGTGCTGATCCGCCGAATATTTGCCTTCACCCTTGCTAGAAGTTCCCGCATGCTAAAAGGTTTTGTAATATAATCATCCGCACCTAATTCCAGTCCCAGCACTTTATCGACTTCTTCTTCCTTCGCCGTCAGCATCAGTATAGGAGTATTGGAGCGTTCCCGTATTTTTTTGCATACCTGGAATCCATCCATTTTCGGAAGCATGATGTCCAATAAAATCAAGTCCGGCTCCTGCTTGTATGCCTTCCGTACACCCTCCTCGCCGTCAAAGGCAACGCTTACCTCATAACCTTCTTTCTGAAGATTATACCTCAAGATATCTGAAATTGCCTTTTCATCTTCCACAACCAGTACCTTTTTACTCAACCTTCTCTCCCCCTTATAAAATAAAACAAAACCCCAATGGAATTTTAACCGATTTGTTTTTGCACTCGTATCCTCTTATTCCTTATTTTGATCATACACATAAAAGGATTTTTTGTATATAGGAAATCCGTTAATAAAAAATACTATTCAGACGATTTGTTTGCTTCCCTCGCGGCAGCAATGCTGTTTTTCATATCAGAAGGAAAAAATAAGCACTTCGAATAAGCGTTTCTCATGAAACAATAAGAACTGCTTCGCTAGCAGTCCTTATTGCTTTCTATTCATAAACGGCTTCGATTGGAGCTCCTAAAACCTGAATGCTTGCCTGCTTCAAGCTCTTTCCTTCTCCAAGAGCCCTTATCAGTTGATTCAGGCTTTCAAAACCTTTCTCTTCTGCAATCGCTCTAACGATTTCAAAAGAACGTTTATACGCTAGCATCTCATCAAGTTCATGAAATTCATTCATAAGCTGCGCAATCGTATAAGGCTCCTCCGAATAAGACAAGTTTTTTCCCCATTCATATCCTGTCTGAACATATTCTTGATATAATGCGATGCCCTCTGTGAGCCAAAGGGGATAGTTATTCTTCGCCAAATCATCTACAAGCAGATGGGTAAATTCATGAACCATAGGCCCTTCTTCCAAAAATATACTCCGCATATTTCCTTTATCGGAAATCCAAAGCTCTGGAGATAAAATCTGAATCGTGGAAGCCAAGTAAGCTCCCATAGGCGGTTTCTCTTTGCTTAAATTTATATTTTTCATCATCTGCTGTGCATCATCATAAACAATCACCGTTGTTTTTTGTTCCGGATAATAATGAAACATTTTACATATTGCTGAGTAATTTTCTTCTGCAGCCTCCGCAACCAATTTGGCGATATCATCATTCGCGTGATATCGAATCATAAAATGTTCCGTCTCTATCTCGTCATAATCTCTCGTTTTAAAAAGAATCCACTGATAATGTATATTTTTAAAATATGGATAAAAGAATGCTTTCAGCCCATGGGGCTCGTACAAAACAGAAATGCATAGTACGATTGCCAGAAACAATGCCAGCCATCCTGCATTCTTCTTAAAAGCTTTCATATGGATATCCCCCTTTACTTATCTCTTATGTATGTATATGAGGGAATCCATATGTATTATAACATATTCGTGAGATATCCTTCATTGGGAATAATAGTCAAAGCCTTTGCATGATAAATAAATACTCAACAAGCTGAATGCAAAACCAGACGATATAAAAATACGCCAATTGCCTTCAAATTACTTTCGGAATTTGTCCTGCTAAGCGCGAACACTTGCTCCATTTTCAGCATACATTATAGTAAAAATAGAGTAAGATGGAGTGATCATCATGATTCAAAGTAAAAAATTAGCTAGATATGTCCATCCTAAAATTCTTTCTCGATTAGCAGCAGGAACAAAAGAATATCTATCTGTGATCATTTACAGCAATGATACTTGCGAATCTCTCCAAAAATGCATCTTAGATGCAGGTGGTGAAGTTAAATATAGCATTCCTCTGATCAATGCAGTTGCAGCGAAGATTCCCGCAAAGAGGATCAATGAAATCGCTTCTCATCATATGATCCAATATATTAACGATGATTCCAAAGTCTTTAAATGCATGAACATCGCTTCTACATGCATTGCCCATTCGATGGCGAATGAAACAGGATATACAGGAAAGGGAGTCGGGATTGCAATTTTAGATACAGGGGTATATCCTCACGACGATCTGACAAAACCTACGAATCGCATCGTAGCTTTTAAAGACTTTGTAAACGACCGAACAGAACCTTATGATGATGACGGACACGGAACCCATGTGGCGGGAATTGCGACCGGAAATGGATATGTGAATCAAAAATACAAAGGAATCGCTCCGGAAGCCAATATCATCGGTGTAAAAGTGCTTGATGAAACCGGAAGCGGCAACACATCTGACATCCTTGCAGGAATCCAATGGGTTGTTGACAATAAGGAAAAGTATAATATTAAAGTTTTAAATATGTCATTTGGCTCTCCGGCAGATAAAGTCTATCATCAAGATCCGCTGGCAAAGGCTGCCAGTGCAGCGGTAAACAGCGGTCTGACCGTGGTAGCTGCTGCAGGCAACAACGGCCCAAACCGAGGCACCATCACCAGCCCCGGCAACAGTCCATCCGTTATTACAGTCGGTGCAGCAGATGACAACCGTACGACTTCCTATGAAGATGATTTTGTCGCAGAGTTTTCCAGCAGAGGCCCTGCACCTGGAGGCGTTGCCAAGCCAAATATCGTAGCTCCCGGCGTCGATATTATGTCCCTCGCAAATAAAAGCGCTTCCTATACGAGCCAATCAGGAACTTCCATGGCGACACCCATGGTCGCAGGAGCGGCGGCACTTCTTTATGAAAGAAATCCAAATCTATCACCTTCGGAAGTACGATCCAGGATCATCCGAACTGCCATCCCGATTCAAGGAAATCGATTTGCGCAAGGAGCAGGCATCCTGAATATCCAAGGAATGATAGACTTAGACGATGCAGGTGCACAGCATCCCCGCTCCCCTGTTCCGCGCCGGCCGGCTCCCGCAAAACCCATTCGGCCCAATACGCCGAATCGATTTCCTTTTGCAATCGATCCTGTCCTGCTTTTTTTCTTATTGTTTTTCTTGTAAACACAAAACAAGCTCACCCATGATAGATTGATTTGCAACTGAGCGAAAAATAATCAGGCAACAAAGAACGAGCCCGGCAATGCCGAGCTCGTTAGTATTTTACATATTTTAGCGGATTCACAGGCGTTCCGTTTTTTCTCACTTCAAAATGCAGATGTGGTCCGGTACTTCGGCCGGTGTTCCCCACTTCGGCAATTTTCTGTCCCTTATGCACACGCTGTCCTTTAGAAACAAGATTTTTGCTATTGTGCGCATAAGCAGTTTGAATCCCATTTCCATGATCGATCACGACCATTTTCCCGTATCCATTTTGGGTCCCTGAGAAAATCACTTTTCCTCCATCTGCTGCATAAATCGGGGTTCCTATCCTGGCAGAAATATCAATGCCTTTATGCAGCCTTCCCCATCTCCAGCCAAATCTGGAGGTAAGGGTTCCCCTTGTCGGAGAACTCAAAGAACCTGTAGCCGCTGTAGAAGGGCGTGGCTTTGTTCCTTTTAATACAACTTGTTTCTGCGGAGCTTCTAAAATCTTTTCTTCTAAGATATTTTTCGATACTTCTACGCCATTATGTTTTTCAATTTGTGCCAAAACCTCTTTCTTACCTTCTCTTCCCTCTATTTTTATTTTCTGCTCCCCTTTTAGAAGGGCTGATGTTTCTTCAAACTCGATCTCAAAGGGAATTACTTCTTCATATCGTTTCTTTTCGGAAGTAACGACCGTAAGCAAAGGTTTTGGTACAATCAAGCTAATTTTCTGGTCGATCTGCAGTTGTTCCGGGTTTACATCCGGATTCGCACCAATCAATTCTTCTACCGTTAAATCATATTGTTTCGCAATGGTCCAAAATGATTCTCCACTGGCAACGATATGGGTTTTTACCTCTTCCGTTCCTTGAAGGATAAATTTTAAAGTATCTTGGGCTGTTTTCAAATCTCCCAACTTGGTCGTTATCGGTTCTATTGTAACCTTTTCAAGAAAACCCACTTTTTCATAATTTGTATTTTCATCGAGATACGTTGCTTTTACTTTTTCAAGAAGCTCTGTAGCATCCTTCTCTTTCAAAAGAGCCGCAATCAGTTCTCCATTTATATGAATTCCAAAAGCTGTTGTCTGGAAGCTGCTAGCGCCTTTTAATGCCCTTTTTAGCTGATTATCTTGAGTCAGTTCCGTCTGCGTAATGCTCATCTTTTGAAAAGATATCTCTTCTTCAGCTAAAGAAATCGTTGTCCCATAAAGCCTATGCAATTCTTCCTCTGTTTGCTTTACGACTTTAGAAAAATATCCTTTGCTCTTGACAACGCCGATCACTTTTCCATTGATTGTTACCTCATAAACGGTTAAGTAAGCGGAAACCATACCCCAGATCATCAAGATTAGCAAAAACCCTACCAAAGCAATTTGAAATCTTAGCTTTTCACTTTTTCCATTTTCTGCAAAAACACTCTTCAAATGATGTACCGACGTTTGTGTCTTCTGTATTGCTTCTCGAAAGAGATTATAAATTTTTTGGGTGTGTACAGGGAAGTCAACCATCTTCATCTGTTGTATCTCCCTTCTATCAGCGTTACAAAAAACGAACCAGGGTATATATTCTACCCTTACATATTCAATTCCTTTTTTTATTTTATATAATTTTTTAAACGCTGCCGATTGATTTAACTTTCTCATTATACCATACTTCTATTTTTGTTCAACTTTGCTCCTGTTCCAAATATTGGCTATCAGTTGAATAATGATATTCTATCCCCCAGACAAAAATATTATTCTTCATCATATCCAATCCACTCTTTAAAGATTCCTTTTAAATCTCGATTGGCTGCCTGTTCACATATCTTGATAAAGTCCTTCGTCGTTGCATTTTTATATCGATATTTATCAAAATATACTTTAAAAATATTAAAAAAAGTTTTATCGCCTAACTGCCTTCTCAAATCCTCCAGAAACATCGCCCCTTTGTGATATACCAATACCTGATATTCAAGCCCATTCTCAAATTCCTTGATGCTTCGATAAATGCGCTCATCCGCAGCCTGTTTTGCGATCTTTTCTTGGTATGTTTGATATGATTTTACCATCATCTCTTCAAAGATTTGGTTTTTGACTTCCTGCCCATATTTCTTCTCATAATATAGCAATGTGGCATATTCCGTAAGCGCCTCATCAAGCCATGGTTCTCGAATCTGATCGTTTCCCACAATTCCGTACCACCATTGGTGGGCCACCTCATGGGCAATCACATATTCTAATATGTCTTTTCTTTCTTCACTATATAAAGTTTGATCGATCAAAACAAGATTCGGATACTCCATCCCTCCAATAAAAAAATCCGCAGCTGCAACAGAAAACTGTTTATAAGGATAGGGCCTGTAAAGCCGGTTGAAAATTTGGATCGAATCTTTGGCTGTCTGAAGGGCTTGCTCTCCATATTCATCTTCAAAAAAATAGGAAATGATCTGAATCCCGTCTATTTCCGTTTCAGCTGTTTTAAATTTTTCGCTTGCAACCATGGCAAAATCCCGAACAGCTTCTGCTTCAATTGTCCATCGGACCTTTCCATCAATATTTTCTTTTTTCAGCAGATTTCCCGTAAAGCAGAGGGTATATTCCTGTGGAATCAATAGTTCCACCCGGTATTTTGAAACATCGCTATAAAAAGGATCTCCAATCGGATGATAGGGCTCCAGGTTCCAGCCCTTTCCATCAAATACGGAAAGAATAGGATACCAGTTGCAAATATTCACGGTGTTTTCTCCATACCCAAATCTGCCGTAAGATGGAGGGATTTTCACTGTAAATTGAATCGTCAGCTCAATCGATTCTTTTTTCTGAAGGGGTTGATTTAAATTGACTTTTAGAATCGTGTTTCCTTTCCCCATAAGACTAAAATGAAGTGCCTGCCCCTCTGCCTCTATCGAATGAATTTCAATCATTCCCGGTTCAAATCCATTTGGATAGGCACGCTTCATTTCACTCTTTTCGAAAGGAGCCGTATCTTCGGATTGAAATGCATTGGGATATAAATGAAAATATAAAAATTCCAGCTTTCCATGCTGATTTACGTAGGTAACTTGTTCTTGCGCTGTCAAAACTTTTTCTTTTGGGTCAAAACTCGCTTGAATACTATAATTCGTTACCTCATCTTGGGCTGGAAACTTTTCTTTTTGATAAGCCGGAATCAGGCTCTCCAATAGTCCAATTTTGGAAGCAATCAAAGTGCTTGACAAAACGATTGCTACGACCGCCAGCGTAAGTAGTTTTTCCCTCCAACGCCCCCTTGTCAACACGCTCTCCTCCTGACGCAAAAAATATGTATCGATATATCTTATGTAGATCCCTCGATAAAATATCACTGAAAAAAACGCCATCGATATATGATATAATAGGATCAATACTCTGATAAGGGAGGGAGCAACTTTGCATTTTGCCAAGCAAACCACTGATTTTGATTTGGAGGATACGCCTATAGAAAATATATTTATCCATGACTTTATGCCGATGGCCAACGGTACTTATGTAAAAGTCTATCTATTAGGCTTTGCATATGCAAACAACAAAGACCCATCCCTAACCGTCAATCACCAAACGATCGCCAAACACCTTGATATCCCTTTATCGGACGTTTTAGATGCATGGGACTTCTGGGAAAAGAAAGGAGTCATTCGGAAAAAATATTTGGATGAAGAAGACAAAACAAAATATGCTGTAGAATTTTTAAATTTAAAACAATTATATATTCACAACCATTACGTACAAAAGCAGAACGAAGCGGAAAGCTTCCCTGCTTCTTATACATGTTCTCCTGAAGATCTTGTACAAGCAAACCAAATCCCTGAAATCAGAAAAATGTTCTCCTACATCAACGAAATCCTGCGGCGAGAGTTAGTCCCCCATGAAAAAAAGCAAGTCCTGGAATGGCTTTATAATTATAACATGTCAACAGAGATCATTGTCAGAGCATTTATGTACGCAATTGAACAAAACAAGTTTAAAAATAAACGCAGCATCATCCGCTTTGTAGAAGGGATCATACGCAACTGGTATGACAACAAAATTACCAATATGGATGAATTAGACGAATATCTGGAGAGGACAGACAGCCGCTATCTAAAATACGATCGAATCTTTAAAGCTTTAGGCCTTCATTTCCGCCTACCGACAGAAGCAGAAAAAAAAGCAATGAATACATGGTTAGAAGAATGGAATTTTCCAATGGAGGTTATCTTGAAAGCATGTGAAAATTCCAAAAAAACGGCAAACCCAAATATCAATTATATCGACAGCATCTTACATAAATGGCATCAGGAAGGAATCCGAGCCCTTCAGGATTTAGAAAAGAAAGAAAGCATCGTTCAGCATGCTGCTGCAAAATCAGAAAACAAAACGCCTAAAAATCGATTTCACAATTTTGAACAGCAAGCAACAAAATATTCAAAGGAAGAGCTGGAAAAACTTTTCCGTCAAAACAAATAACTCCAAGGCAGGTGTAAACCTTGTATCGTGAATTTACCAAAGAAATTCTTTTAGAATACGAAAAGATACGGGATTCTGAAGAAAAAAAATTGGAACAGAGAAAAAGACAAGTTTATGAGATTGTTCCCCGAATCAAAGAAATCGAC
>JAMNXX010000317.1 GCA_023623095.1 Bacillota bacterium
GACCCATTGTGTAATCCCCTCCTTATTAAGCTCTTTCCTTTAAGACAACTCCTACGTGGCTTGACCTTTTTAGAATTCTTACACCGCGTCCTTGTGCAGCAGCTCTCCATCGTTTCATCGTGGGTCCTTGGTTTGCATAAATTTCAGCAATATATAATTTGTCTACATCCATATCATGGTTGTTTTCAGCATTTGCTTTCGCAGATCGAATTACCTTCGCAAAAACTTTTGCTCCGGCTTTTGGTGTATAATCTAATATTGCCAATGCCTCGTCGACATTTTTTCCTCTTACAATATCCGCAACCGGTTTGAGTTTTTTTGGAGATATACGTACGTATTTTGCAATTGCTCTGGCTTCCACTTCCGCAGCCTCCTTCCATCCCTATCTCTTTTTACTTCTTCACTTTTGATGATTTATCCGTATCTGCATGCCCTCGATACGTTCTTGTTGGTGCAAATTCGCCTAACTTATGCCCAACCATATCTTCTGTAATATATACCGGAACATGTTTTCTTCCATCATGTACCGCAATAGTATGTCCTACCATTTGCGGAAATATCGTTGATGCTCTCGACCATGTCTTTAGCACTTTCTTTTCGTTCTTCTCATTCATCGCCTCTATTCTGCTTAGCAGCTTTGGGTCAACAAATGGTCCTTTTTTTAACGATCTGCCCATACCTGTAAATCCTCCCTTCAGTAGCTTGATGAATCATCTCTAATATTGCTAAAATCAATATATGAACTCGTTCATCTATTGTTTTTCATTTCTCTTCTTGACAATATATTTATCCGATTCCTTGTTTTTCTTCCTTGTTTTGTATCCAATCGTCGGTTTGCCCCAAGGAGTTACCGGTGCAGGTCTTCCTATCGGTGCCCTGCCTTCTCCACCACCATGCGGGTGATCGCTGGGGTTCATAGCGCTTCCTCTGACAGCCGGTCTAAATCCTAGGTGACGTTTTCTTCCTGCCTTTCCGAGCGTAATATTCTCATGATCCAAATTTCCAACTTGGCCAATGGTTGCCTTGCAAAGGCTGTTGATCATTCTCACTTCGCCAGATGGAAGTCTCACTTGCGCATACTTTCCCTCTTTTGCCATCAATTGAGCCGCATTTCCTGCTGAACGTACTAATTGACCGCCTTTTCCGGGTTTCATTTCAATATTGTGAATGATTGTACCGAGGGGAATATTTTTTAATGGAAGTGCATTTCCAACTTTAATATCTACGTTTTCCCCTGAAATAACCGTGTCGCCTACTGATAATTTATATGGTGCAATGATATATCTTTTTTCTCCATCTGCATAATGTAAAAGTGCAATATTTGCCGTCCTGTTTGGATCATATTCGATCGCAGCCACTTTAGCTGGGATATTGTCCTTATCTCTTTTAAAATCGATGATTCTATACTTCCTTTTTTCTCCTCCGCCCCGATGACGGATCGTAATTTTCCCCTGTGCATTTCTTCCTGCTTTTTTCTTCAAAGGGGCCAATAGAGACTTCTCAGGTTCTTTTTTCGTGATTTCTTCAAATGTAGATACCGTCAACTGTCGTACTCCCGGAGAAGTAGGTCTGTACTTTTTAATGCCCATTGCATTTCCCTCCTTGCTTCTTTTCTTTCTGCTTTTTCAGCCATCTAACTGGATTACATTCCTTCGAAGAATTCGATCTCTTTGCTATCCGGTGTCAGCGTTACGATCGCTTTTTTGCGATTCGGTCTTCTCCCTATATAGAATCCCTGTCTCTTCTTTTTTCCTTTTATATTCACCGTATTTACCTTTTGGACTTTTACACCGAATATCTGTTCAACCGCTTTTTTAATCTCTATTTTATTTGCCCTTACATCTACTTCAAACGTATATTTCTTTTGAGCCATATCATCCATGCTTCGTTCTGTGATCACTGGCTTTTTGATGATATCATAGACCGTCATCATTATGCGTACACCTCCTCAATCTTGTGTACTGCGTCTCTTAAAACGATAAACTTATCATGATTTATAATATCATATACATTCAATGTCGTAGCAAGTGTCGTCGATATGCCAGGAATATTGGCAGCGGACTTGATTACATTTTCATCCTTTTGATCCAGTACGATCAGCGCTTTCTTTTCTACATTTAGGTTTTTTAGGATATTGACCATCTCTTTTGTTTTCGGCACTTGCATATCGAATGTATCCAGAACAATGAAATCATTCTCTTTCACTTTAGAAGTTAAAGCTGATTTCATCGCGAGCCTCTTTACTTTTTTGGGGATTTTGTAGCTGTAATCTCTTGGTTTGGGTGCAAATACAACTCCCCCACCAATCCACTGCGGAGCGCGAATGCTTCCGTGTCGTGCTCGGCCTGTTCCTTTTTGCCTCCATGGCTTTCTGCCGCCACCGCGTACTTCCGCTCTTGTCTTGGCAGCTTTTGTTCCTTGTCTTTGATTTGCAAGATAATTCTTTACAGCTGCATGCACTGCACTTTCATTTATTTCAACGTTAAAGATGGCATCGCTTAATTCGATTTCATCTACTTGCTGACCTGAAATATTGAATACACCAACCTTTGGCATGAAACTTCCTCCCTTCCACATCTAGATGCTTATTTAGCAACCTTGACAGCTTCTTTTACAACGACTACTGCACCTTTCGGTCCAGGAATCGCTCCCTTAATCAGCAAAGCATTCCGCTCAGGATATACTTTTACAACTTCCAGATTTTGAATCGTCACTTTCTCCCTGCCCATTCTTCCTGCACCGGTCTGTCCTTTAAATACCCTGCTCGGATCCGAAGTCGCTCCTAATGAACCGGCTCCTCTGTGATATTTTGAACCGTGTTTCATCGGTCCTCTTGCTTGACCATGTCTCTTGATGGGCCCTTGTGTCCCTTTTCCTTTTGAAATCCCCGTAACATCTACTTTATCGCCTTCAGCAAATACATCCACCTTGATTTCCTGTCCTACTTGATATTCACTGGGATCCTCTACAGAAAATTCTTTTAAGATCTTCTTATATCCAACCCCTGCTTTATCAAAATGTCCTTTCAATGGTTTATTTGCCCGGGATGGCTTTAATTCTTCAAATCCCACTTGAATGGCATTGTATCCTTCTTTATCTACGGTTTTGATTTGTGTAATAACAACCGGTCCTGCTTCTACAACCGTTACTGGAATAGCAACGCCTTCTTCTGAAAAAATCTGAGTCATTCCAATTTTTCTGCCTAAAATTCCTTTCATTTTATCATTACACCTCCCAATATTCTTACAGCGGATTACATTTAAAATGCAATCATACTAAGAAGAGGTCTTTTTGCATATATAAACCTGTTTCTTAGTAGGTACTCCTTTTATAATTTGATTTCAATGTCTACTCCTGCAGGCAGATCCAGACGCATTAGCGAATCAACCGTTTTCGGCGTTGGATTTAAAATATCGATAAGCCGCTTATGCGTTCTCTGTTCAAATTGTTCGCGAGAATCCTTATACTTATGAACTGCTCTCAATATGGTGATGATTTGTTTCTCCGTGGGCAATGGTACGGGTCCTGATACTTCCGCACCTGTCCTCTTAGCAGTTTCCACGATTTTAGCAGCTGATTGATCTAAGATTTTATGATCAAAAGCCTTTAATCTGATTCTAATTTTTTGTTTTCCTTCCGCTTTTGCCATGTTTTTCCCTCCCTTTCATCGCACGCAATTATCTACACGTACGACCAGGATCTCTGTACACTCTCCCGGGTGTTCCCGTTTTGTTTTGGAAGGCACAGTTATCCTGTCGCCCGATTCTTGAACGGACATTCTCCATGAAAATTTCCCAAACTTTATCGCTGTTCGGCAACCTTTCATTTCATCGCAGTCCTACAAACACACTTTTATAGTATATTACATCTTACTACTAAAAACAAGAGTGAATTTTTTAGAAAGAAACATCTTTTTGAGTTTATAAATCAATGTAATAAAATTACTGCTATAAACAAAACGGGTCATTTTGAGGGCAGCAAAGGATAGCCCTATCCTTTGCTGCCGCTCAAGATGACAGCAATTTATCATTTAAAAATGGTAAAGATATATTATTTTGTTTTAAATGGCTTTATTTGATAATGCTTGTAACAACACCTGCGCCTACTGTTCTTCCACCTTCTCGAATCGCAAAGCGCAATCCTTCTTCAATCGCAATCGGATTGATCAATTCGATTTCCATCTGTACGTTGTCCCCGGGCATGCACATCTCTACGCCTTCCGGAAGAGATATGGTTCCGGTAACGTCTGTCGTTCTAAAGTAAAATTGAGGTCTATATCCGTTGAAAAATGGAGTGTGTCTTCCACCTTCTTCTTTTTTCAATACGTATACTTCTGCTTTAAAGTGTGTATGAGGATTGATGCTGCCAGGCTTCGCCAATACTTGCCCTCTCTCGATTTCTGTCCTTTGTACCCCTCGAAGAAGGGCTCCGATATTGTCCCCTGCTTGTGCTTGATCTAATAGCTTCCTGAACATTTCTACACCTGTTACGACAACTTTTCTTGGTTTGTCGGTCAATCCAACGATTTCTACTTCGTCTTGTACTTTGAGTACGCCTCGCTCTACTCTTCCTGTTGCAACGGTTCCTCTTCCTGTGATCGAGAATACGTCTTCTACCGGCATCAATAATGGTTTGTCTATTTCCCTTTCAGGCTCTGGGAAGTATTCGTCGACCGCTTCAAATAATTCGAGGATTTTGTCTCCCCATTCGCTGTCCGGATCGTTTAATGCTCCCAATGCAGAACCTCTGATGATCGGTGTGTCATCTCCCGGAAATTCATATTCATTGAGTAGATCTCTTACTTCCATCTCCACTAGGTCTAATAGTTCTTCGTCATCTACCATGTCGCATTTGTTCAAGAATACAACAATATGTGGTACGCCTACTTGTCTGGATAGTAAGATATGCTCTCTCGTTTGTGGCATCGGGCCGTCTGTTGCTGCTACCACCAGGATTGCTCCGTCCATTTGAGCTGCCCCTGTGATCATGTTCTTAACATAGTCTGCGTGACCAGGACAGTCTACGTGTGCATAGTGTCTATTCGGTGTTTCGTATTCTACGTGTGATGTTGAAATTGTGATTCCTCTTTCTTTTTCTTCCGGTGCTTTGTCGATCTTATCAAATGCAACCGCTTCTCCTGTCCCATATCTGTGGTTAAGCGTCTTTGTAATCGCTGCTGTCAATGTGGTTTTACCGTGGTCAACGTGTCCAATTGTACCAATATTTAAGTGTGGCTTCGTTCTTTCAAATTTTGCCTTTGCCATTTCTTTCCCTCCTCGATTTTCCATCAGCTTTCCGAAATGCTTTTCTTTATTTTTGTTTTTGTAATACACTTCGCCGGGTGTGTCTATGTATGTCCTTTTAATATAATGGAGCCCATGGGCGGATTCGAACCGCCGATCCCCGCCTTACCAAGGCGGTGCTCTAACCTACTGAGCCACATGGGCACTCACTGCTACCTATTTTACTATTTTTTTTTTTGAAAGTCAATGGATCTATTTGCTTTTTAGAATTACTAAAAACTAACTATTCCTCACTTCCAGATAGCGTTCTAGTTTGCGCTTGACACGTTGAAGCGCATTGTCAATCGATTTTACATGGCGCTGTAACTCTTCTGCCATTTCCTGATAGGATTTCCCCTGCAGATACGCCATTAATACCTTCCACTCTAAATCGCTAAGGATTTCACCGATTTTATCCTCAATGCTTCCTAATTCTTCCCTGGATATAATCAGTTCCTCTGGATCAGAAACCTGTGTGCTAGACAAAACATCTAACAATGTTCTATCAGATTCTTCATCATATATCGGTTTATTTAATGAAATATATGAATTCAAAGGAATGTGTTTCTGACGTGTTGCTGTTTTGATCGCAGTGATGATCTGTCTGGTGATGCATAGCTCTGCAAAAGCGCGAAAAGAAGAAAGCTTGTCCGCTTTAAAGTCCCGAATGGCTTTAAAAAGTCCGATCATCCCTTCCTGAATAATATCCTCTCGATCGGCTCCTATCAAAAAGTAGGAACGTGCTTTCGCTCTCACAAAATTTTTATATTTTGTGATTAAGTACTCCTGGGCTTCCGTATCCCCTTCTTTCGCACTCTCTACAATTTCCTCATCCATCATTAATTCCATCTTCTCAGACATGGCTTCCTGAACGCCTATGCTCAATCCCATCTCCTCCAGCAATTTATTATCTTGAACCCTATGCTTCAAACGTTCACACATAGGTAAGATATTTGATGCCAAAAACCGTACATTCATTATAACTTAATACGAATTCATTCGTCAAGCCAAAATCAAGGATTTCTCCTCCATTTTTCAAGCGTTTCAAGAATCTTTTCATCAATTCGATCCTCCAACACCATTCTCTTTTCCTTTGTTTCCTCGGTTTTCTTTATGATTTGCTTTCGGACGGTCTTTAATTCAATCACCAGTTCCCTTGCCGATATTCGCGTTGCCCCGCTTCCCAAAACCATCTGTTGTTCCAGCCGATCGGATGTTGCAACCCGTACGCGATTTCGTCTGTCTTTTAATAATTCTTCTACCTTTTTTTCAATATAGGCATCTGCTGTTTGATTTTCTTTCGTATAAACGACCTCCACGCCCTCTACATCAATTTTGCTTCCAAGATTCCCTTTTACCAAATAGGCATCAAATACAATGCATACATTTTCTCCTGTATAGCATTTGTAATCGATCAATTCTTCGATCAGCTTTTCTCTCGCTTCTTCTAAATTCAAAAATTCGATTCCCTCCAGCTTCGACCAGGTATTCATGACATTGTATCCATCTATCAATAAGTATCTGTTCAAGGGGAATCTCCTCTACCTTTTTGTTCTCTTTGTCTTACCGCTTCATACATTAAGATCGAAGCTGCTACAGAGGCATTTAAAGAACCTACCTTTCCTTTCATGGGAATGCGAACCAGAAAATCACACTTTTCCTTTATCAATCTTCCTATCCCTGAACCTTCACTTCCGACTACCAACGCAATTTTTCCCGTCAATTCTTCATCGTAATAGTCTTTCTCTCCATCCATATCTGCGCCTATGATCCAAAAACCATTTCTTTTTAATTTGTCAATGTTCTGAGAAAGATTTGGAACCTTAACAACTGGTACATACTCAACTGCACCGGCAGAAGTCTTTGCCACCGTTGCCGTAAGCCCCACCGCATTCCTCTTCGGGATGATCACACCGTCTACTCCTGCCGCATCTGCCGTCCGAAGGATAGAACCCAGATTATGGGGATCTGTAATCCCGTCCAGCAAAAGCAAAAAAGGTGCATCTTTCTTTTGTTCAGCCCGCTGAAGGATTTCCTCAAGCTCTGCATATTGATATGCTGCTACAAAAGCCATCACCCCTTGATGAGCATGGGATTCGGATAATTGATCGATTTTTTGTCTTTCTACATATTGAATGGGGATTTTCTTTTCTTTTGCAATTCCAATGATTTTTTGAATCGATCCTTTTTCAGAACCTTTCGCAACCAGTATCTTATCAATTTCCCGCCCCGCTTTCAGTGCTTCCAGCACAGGATTTCTTCCTTCGATCTTATTTTGATCAAGCATGTATGATCCTCCATCTCTGTTTCATTTTTTATCTACTCTTTATATTGCCCAAGAACTTCTCTTGAATTTCTTTCATTTTGCCGCAGCTCATTTTTCCTTCCGGACAATTTCCTTTCAGGCAAGCAGGGCCTGCATATTGGAATAAATTTGGAGCAACTTTCTTCACCTGGTGCAGCATTTCCACAGCCATCTCGCGAATTTCCCACTGCGCTCTTTCGCAGCAGCGGTTGCGGAAAAAATTTATCAAAGAACGGGCATTCATCGTAAATACGATCTTCGTTTCACAAGCATTCGGGAAAACATATCTTGCATCTTCGATCGCCATCTTTTCTGCTGCTGAACGTGCTTGCTTTTCCGGTTTTCCCTCTGCGATCAGCTTTTTAAAATGATGCTCATATAATCGCTTCGTCAATTCATCATAATGTTTTTGATCGGCTTGCATAGCACGGATAAATTCTTCCTTTGCTTCCGGTATGGCTGCAATGCTGGGAGGAATAATATATTCAAACTGTTCTAGTCTGACATACCGTTGAGACTGCTGAGAATAGGAAGCAATTCGATGGCGCACAAGCTGATGCGTCAAAACTCTGCTTACCCCCTCTGCAGCAAATGTAAAAGAGATGTGTTCGATAGGAGATTCATGTCCTAAATCCATCAGCATCGAAAGAAATTGTTTTGTCTTTTCAGGCGATAAATTTTCCATAATTTCATCTGCTCCGCTGGCAGAATAACAGAGTTTGGCTGCTGCGGCAACTATTTTTTCCGGTTGCGGGGTATGTTGAATCAACTTTACTTTCATAAACAACCCTCCAGCTTTTTTCTAAAACAAAAACACAAAGTGCCGTTTTCCTCTTACACGATGACCAAAAAAGCAAATGATCGATAAATCCCTCATTTTTGTTGCAATGCACTTTCTACCCGAAATTGCTTGTATGGAAGTACATGCAGGAAATAGCCTCTTACTTTTGCTCGATATTGCCCTTGGATTTCTTCTTCCACATATTTCTTTTCTTCCTCGGCCCAATAGGCAATGGGAGATTTTCCTTCTTCTTTTATCTTTTCTATTTTAACAATTTTGTAACTCGCAAGATTGGAGCGGATGAGGAACCCATTGTACTCCTCTTTATTCTGCAGCGCGCTTTCTACAAACTGCTTAAACTTTAATTCATCCCCATTTAAATTTTTTACTTCATCAAAAAACAAATACTTGCTAATCAGTATCACAAGCAAAATCAGCGTAATGAACAACATTCTTTTTTCTCTCTTGTTCACCCTTGTCCCTCATTTCATTATACAATTTTTGAAAGATTTCATCAGCCTATTTCCGATCAAGTTCCTCAAGATAGACGAGCGATTTATAGATAATTTCCGTCAATCTTTCCATCTTTCCCGTTAAAAACAAATATCCAATCAATGTTTCAAATCCCGTTGCATATTTATAGTCCACCAGTGCTGCATTTTTAGGTACGGAGCCTGATTTTTGGTTTCTTCCCCGTTTTATGATCCATTTCTCTTCCTCGCTCCATTCCCCTTCAAGTGCATGAACAACCTCAGATTGGGAAGCAGCATTTACAAATCGAACAGAGCGCTCGTGCAGCTTGTGTACCGGGTAATCGTACTTATGTAGGAGATAGGTACGAACAAACAATTCGTACACAGCATCTCCTACATACGCCAAGACTGAAGAGGGCAACAATCGAATGGCATCCGGATCTTTTGTTTTCAATTGAGCTATCTTTATAAAATCGTGTAACATCCTGTTCTTCTCCCAATCTAGAATTATTTTTTAATCACGCGTACTCCCTGGGGAGTATCTTCTAAAATAACGCCCATTTCTCTTAATTGATCCCGTATTTTATCTGCCAAGGCAAAGTTTTTTTCTGCCCTTGCTTTCTGACGCTTTTCTATCAAGCGTTGGATTTCGCCGTCCATTTCCTGCTCATCCTTTTTATTCAGCAGCCCCAACACTCCTGACAGCTCCATCAGCAGCGCATGGCTTCTTTCTACCCAACCCCTGGAAGGATTTTTATTGATGTTTAAATTGATCTCTTTTGCAAGCTCAAAAATAGCCGCGATTGCATCTGCCGTATTGAGATCGTCATCCATCGCCTCAATGAA
>JAMNXX010000320.1 GCA_023623095.1 Bacillota bacterium
AAAAGATGGAATTAAACAAAGTTGAAAAAAAACAATTGGTTTCATTTTATGAAACGATGTATAGAATGAGAAGATTTGAGGAAGAAGTGTTTGAGCTTTATAAGCAAGGATTGATGCCTGGCTTGGCACATCTTTATTTAGGAGAAGAGGCGGTTGCCACAGGCGCATGTGCCGCTCTTAACGAAGATGATTATATTGGGAGCACCCACAGGGGCCATGGACATCTTGTGGCAAGAGGAGCCGACATAAAGAGAATGATGGCAGAAATATTGGGGAAAAAAGATGGCTACTCGAAAGGAAAAGGAGGCTCCATGCATATTATGGCTCTGGACAAAGGAATTTTGGGAGCCAATGGAATCGTAGGCGGAGAAATTCCGATTGCGACAGGAGCAGCATATACGGCCAAGGTCAAGAAGACAGGGCAAGTCGTTATATCGTTTTTTGGGGATTCAGCAAGCAATCAAGGGACTTTCCATGAAAGCTTGAACATGGCAGGAGCATGGGATTTGCCGATTGTTTATATCATTGAAAACAATCTTTATGGAATTTCTGTAGATATTCGCAAGGTAACAAAAGTGCACGATCTTTCCGTTCGAGGACAATCCTATGGTATTGAAGGAGTTAGCATTGATGGAATGGATGTCATCGAGGTATATGAAACAGTCAAAAAAGCGGTTGAGAAAGCCCGCAGGGGAGAAGGCCCCACATTAATTGAGTGCAAAACGTATCGCTGGCAGGGACACCATGTAGGGGATCCAGCTACGTACAGACCGGCGGAAGAAGTAGCTTATTGGAAAGAAAGATGTCCATTAAAGCTTTTTAAAGAAGCAGCGCTTCAACAGAATCTTTTCAGTGCAGAGGAATTTAAGGATTTAGAGGATAAGATTGAAAAAGAAATTCAGGATGCGGTTGCTTTTGCAAAAGAGAACCCATATCCAGATATATCAGAAGCTTTTACAGATATTTTTGTTTAATTGAGGGAGGAATTGTTATGAGCAAAAAAACGAGAGAAATCACTTATGCACAAGCGATCTGCGAAGCATTAGATGAAGAAATGCAAAGGGATGAAAATGTTGTCCTGCTTGGAGAAGACGTTGGATTTTTGGGAGGAAACTTTAAAACATCCGTTGGATTGTTAGATAAATACGGAGAGTGGAGAGTAAAAGATACACCTATTTCTGAAAGCGGATTTGTAGGAATGGGAATCGGCATGGCTTTAACAGGGATGAGGCCTGTTATCGAGTTGATGTTTTCAGATTTTCTGTTGGTTGCGGCAGACCAAATATTTAACCAAGCTGCGAAGATCATATACATGTCAGGCGGACAGGTGAAAGTGCCTTTGGTAATCCGTACACCCATTGGAGCCGGAAGATCATCTGCGGCACAGCACTCACAAAGCATGCAGGCAATGGCGGCTCACTTTCCGGGGATCAAGGTGGTCGTTCCATCGACTGCTGTAGAAGCCAAAGGATTATTAAAAACAGCGATTCGTGATGATAATCCGGTATTATTTTTTGAGCACAAGATGATGTATAATTCTAAATTCGAAGTGCCGGATGAAGTCGAGCCGATTCCATTCGGAAAAGCAAATGTTGTAAGAGAAGGAAAAGATATTACGATCGTAGCGACTTCTTCTATGGTTGTTAAATCACTTCAAGCTGCTGAAAAGTTAGCCAAAGATGGAATAGATGCTGAAGTAATTGATTTAAGAACGATTGTACCGTTGGATAGAGAAACTATCATCGAATCTGTCAAAAAAACGGGGAAACTCCTTATTACAGATGAAGCGTATGAAAGATGTGGCATAGGATCAGAAATTGCGGCAGATGTTATGGAGGACGTTTTCTATTATTTAGATATGCCGATCCTTCGACTTTGCAATCCAAATGTTTCACTGCCATTCAGTCCAGCTTTAGAATTCCCGATTATCCCTTCTGCAGATAAAGTGTATGAAAAAGTAAAAGAAGTGTTCAGGTAATGAAGCGTCTATATACGAGATACCAGATAAAGGAGGGAATAAAATGGCTGAAGTTGTTATCATGCCAAAGCTGGGCTTTAATATGGATGTAGGGAAACTTGTAAAATGGTATAAATCTGAAGGCGACGAAATTAAAAAAGGGGAGCCCCTTTTTGCAGTGGAAACGGATAAAACGAATATCGACATCGAAGCAACATGTGACGGGGTTGTAAAAAAATTGTTGATTCAAGAAGGGGACAGCGTAGCCGTTACGACACCGATTGCGATTATTGGTGAAGAAAATGAAGATGTAGAGGAGCTTATTCAAAAAGAATTATCCGTTGCTGCCGGAAGTTCAGATGAAAAGCCTAATGTTCAGGTTCAAGAGAAGGAAGAGGAAAAAACGGAGATAGCTAAAAGATCGAGCTCGACTCAATTGCAAGGGACTGATCGAATAAAAATTACGCCAAGGGCCAGAAGAATTGCAGAGGAAAACGATCTGGATATCACTCAGCTTTCGATTGTTGGGACAGGGTTTCAAGGAGGAATTTGCGCAAGAGATATTTTGAATTTCTTAGAAGAGTCCAAAGTCAAGGCTACCCCGCTGGCACGGAAGTTGAGCGAGCTGGAGAAAATCGATTTGAATACCGTTCAAGGCAGTGGCGTAAAAGGGAAAATTATGAAACAGGATGTGGAAAATATCATCAACGAAAGAATGAAGCAGGAAAAACCAGAAACAACAGAAGAAACGACAAAAGAGATAGCAATATCAGAGGATGGAAAAGAAATATTAGAAGTCGTTCCTTATAGCGGAGTTAGAAAAATCATAGGGGATCGCTTATCGCAAAGCAAATTCACAGCTCCCCATTTATACTTTACTCGTTCTGTAGATTTGAGCAATCTTTTAGCATTTAGAAAGCAGGTCAATGCAAGTCAAGAAAAGAAAACTTCCGTAACGGATTATATCGTTCTTGCTGCAGTAAAAGCATTGCAAAAATATCCGGATATAAATTCTGCTCTGATTGGGGACAGTATTTATAAATATAAAAGCGTTAATGTTGGTGTGGCAGTTGCAGCAGATAGCGGATTGATTGTGCCCGTAATCAAGAATGCTGAGAAAATGAGCTTAATCGAAATATCGAAAGAAGCGAGCCGATTAATAGAGAAAGCAAGAGAAGGAAAACTATTGCCGGCTGAATATACAGGAGGTACTTTCTCAATATCCAATTTGGGAATGTTTGGGATAGAAAATTTCACTGCGATTATCAATCCTCCAGAGTCAGCAATTCTTGCTGTTAGCGCAACGGAAAAAAGAGCAGTCGTCGTAACGAATGAAAATGGCGAAGATGAAATTGTTATCCGACCAATGATGAATATAACATTATCGGTGGATCACAGACTGATTGACGGATTGCTTGCAGCGCAATTTGTAGCAGAAGTGAAGGCACAGCTTGAAAATCCTATCGGGTTAGTATTATAAAAGAGGTGAGGATAGATGGCAGAAATCGTAGTTATGCCAAAACTTGGGTTTAACATGTCAGAAGGGAAACTCGTAAAATGGTATAAATCTGAGGGCGATGAAATTAAAAAAGGGGAACCGTTTTTTTCAGTGGAAACGGATAAAACAAATATCGATATTGAAGCGACACAGGATGGAGTCGTAAGGAAGCTTTTGATTGAAGAAGGGGATGTCATCGAAGTAACTTTGCCCATTGCAATTATTGCACAACCGGATGAAGACATCAGTGATCTATTAGCGGATATAGGAAGCACATCAGAATCAGAAAAAATTGAAGAGGCAGTGCCGCAGGACAAGGATGAGAGGGCAGCGGAAAGTACAGCCTCCAAAATGGATTATGAAGTTATCGTCATTGGGGGAGGCCCAGGCGGATATGTTGCAGCGATAAAATCTGCACAAGCAGGTAAAAAAACATGTATTATTGAGAAAGATGCATTTGGAGGGACATGCTTAAATGCAGGCTGCATCCCTACCAAAGCGCTTTTAAGAAGCGTAGAGTCCTTGAATGAAATAAAAGAATGCGAATCCTTTGGGGTCATCAATGTGGATGTACAAAATGCTTCATTGGATCTAAAACAAGTTCAAAAACGGAAGGGAAATGTCATAAAGGAGCTTGTGAATGGTATCAATGGACTGCTTCGAGCAAATAAAGTAGAAGTGATGGTTGGAAGCGCTTCATTTATTGATAAAAATACAATTGCAGTAGGAGATAGGAAAATAACGGGAGAAAATATCATTATTGCCACAGGCTCATCGGCGAAAAAATTGCCAATTCCGATAAGCGAAAAAGCGAGGATTCTTACAAGCAAAGAAGCACTTGAATTAGAAGAAGTCCCCGAGAGTATTATCATTATCGGAGGCGGGGTAATCGGCATAGAATTTGCATATTTCCTAGCAAGCGCAGGAGCAAAAGTAACGATCGTAGAATTTTTGGATAGAATTTTGCCGATGGTGGATGAAGAAATCGTTGCTCAAGTCACAAAACAGTTAGAAAATATGGGCATTACGATCTATACGGGTGCAAAGGTAACAGAAATCAAGAAAGATTCTGTGGTTTTTGACAGAGATGGAAAGACTGAAGAAATCGATACAAAGGCAGTGCTTCTGTCTGTTGGCCGTGCACCGAATTTTGAAGGTTTAAATATTGAATCGGTAGGAATTCGGGTCGAAAAAGGTGCGATTGTTGTAAACGAATATTTAGAAACAAATGTAGAAGGAATCTATGCGATTGGAGATGTAAACGGAAAATCCATGTTGGCGCATACCGCTTCTATGGAAGGGATTGTAGCAGTAGAAAATATCTGTGGAAATAAAACGAAGATGGATTATTCAAAGATTCCGAGTGCGATTTATATACAACCGGAAATCGCATCTGTAGGGCTCACTGAAAAAGAAGCCGTCAAAAAGTATGGAGAAATAAAAGTAGGACGCTTCCCGCTTTTGGCGAATGGAAAAGCGAAAGTAGAAGGACAGGAACAAGGATTAATAAAAGTGATTGTGGAGCCAAGGTTGCATGAGATTGTAGGAGTTCATATCTACAGCAGCCGCGCAACCGATATGATTTCTGAGTTAGTTTTAGCGATGCATTTAGAAGCGACAGCTGAAGAAATGACAAAAGCAGTACATCCGCATCCGACAATCTCAGAAATTATCCCAGAGGCGTTTCATGCAGTTTTAGGCAAAGCGATTCATTTTATGTAGAAAGAGTTTATCGGGTAGGGTGTTTGATTTCAGTTCACATATTGCTTCTCTTTAACCTCCTAAACGGGATGAGGATATGGGTTTTTAAATCGCATATTTTCATCCCGTCCAATTTTTTTTATCCCTTTCAAGAAGTCGTCCGTTATACGGACTATTTTCATATTATGATTTAAAATTGAATATCGAAATCTTGAGGCGAAAAATATTTTTTCATGGTAATATAGAATATATAACAATTCACATATCCAGAGAGAAAGGAGAAGCTGTATTTGAAGATCATTTGCATAGGCGATAGCTTAACGTATGGATATGGACTGAATCGATCGGATGTTTGGATCAGTCTATTGAAAAATAAGTATCAGACGGAAGTTATCAATAAAGGGATGAATGGAGATTCTACGACAGGGATGCTTTCGCGTTTTCATAAAGATGTGATCGAAAGCGGTGCTTCCCATGTGATGATCATGGGAGGCTCAAATGATTTTATCATGAATGTTCCTCTGAGTATCGTTTGCTCAAATATTGCCACGATGGTCCATCAATCCAGAAATCATCATATTGTGCCGATAATCGGTATCCAGCCGCCTACGGAACCCGAAATGGCACGGAAATACTGGAGTGATATTGCCGACTATTCAGCAGTCAATCGTACTCTGATGCAATATCGGGAATGGGTTTTAAAGTTTTCAGAAGTTTTCGATGTTGGCGTTATCGATTTCTATGCTGATTTTCGTCGACATCTGCTGCAAGAAAATCCACATGATATCTACACGGATGGGCTTCATCTTACGCCAAAAGGCAATCAGCTGATGTTTGATACAATAAGCAGATGGGTAGAAGCAAACAGAAAATTATTTATATAAGTGGGGATTCTACAAGCCGCTTGGGTTTGTTTCAAGCGGATGTTATGATAAATAACAGCATATGATCCGAAAGGGAATTGAAAAGCAAACCTCAAATTGAAGAGGTTGCTTTTTTTATTTTAGACTTGTCACATTTCTGATGGCTTGGCCATAGTATATAGTACAAAAAGGATCGGCAGATTTCGGCGCCAAAGGATATAGGTGCTGTCTGCTGATATTTTCTAAATCATGCAAGAGGATATGCAAATATTTTATATTTTGTAAAGAAAATTATGAAAGGAGATGGATAAGGATGTCTCAACAACCCTATTATACTTGGTGCAAACCAAGACCCCTCCACAAGAAAAATTTAGAATGTTGTGTAGAGATTGAAAATGAGATAGAAGTAAAACAAGATATAAAAGATCTAAAAGGTGGAGACGGCGGTAAAGGCGGACAAGGCGGATCTCCGGGTGGAGACGGTGGAGACGCGCAAGCGACTCAAAATGCAACAGCTGTGATTCAGAACTATACGATCATTAACTGCGGAGGAGACTTGTTGGGCGGCCATGGAGGGAAAACATTCACATTAGATGTAGATAAACAAAAAACAGAACTGAGAATTGACGAAAATGGAGATATTTATGTGAATGGAGAAAAGATGGATGCAAAGGATTTAGGAGAAGGAGCAAAGGTATTCGTTTTTAAAAACTCAAAGAGAGTAGATAAGTAAACCTTTGTTTTTTCCTGAAAGCGGCTGAAAAAAAGACCGCTATTTTTCGAATCGATGATGAAAGGAGTTTGATAAATATGTGTCAACAAGAATATAATCCTCAGTGCGGGGAAAAACAGAAAAAACCTCGCAAAAAAGCTTTTGATTGTTGTGTGGAAGTAGAAAATGAAATTGAAGTAAAACAGGATATAAAGGATCTAAAAGGCGGCGATGGTGGCGAAGGCGGAGAAGGAGGGTCTGCCGGAGGAGCAGGTGGAAATGCTGAAGCGACTCAAAATACAACAGCGGTGATAGAAAATGATACGGTTGTAAACTGTGGAGTTTCATGCGTTCCGCTCCTGAAAAAAGCAAAAGAATAAAAAATTCGTTTAGAAAAATAAAACCAGCTTTGATGCTGGTTTTATTTTTATTCAGGACAGCTAAAGTTCAAACAGAGATGAGGGGACGGCGTATCTATTTTTGAGGGAACATATTGGTTACTCGGTCTAAAATTCCATTCATATAAGCGATGGCGATTCCGTAATTGGTAATGGGAATGTTTTGCATTTTTGAGCGGAAGATCCTTGTCATCATTTGTTTTCGGTTAAACATGCAGGCGCCGCAGTGGATGATCAGGCTGTATTTGGACAGATCTTCTGCGAAATCCACGCCGGCCTTTACAGTGATGTTCAGGTCTGCTTGGGTGGTTTCTTTCAGCCATTTCGGGATTTTTTCCCGGGCGATGTCCCCTTTCAGCGGATGGTGGGTGCAGGCTTCCGCGATCAGCACATTGTCTCCGGACTTCAGGTGGCTGATAGCCCGAGCGCCTTCTATGAATGTCTGCAGATCTCCTTTATATCTAGCCATTAAGATCGAAAAAGAGGTTAGCGGAACATCCGGAGGAACGAGTGCATTCACTTTGGTAAAGACTTGGGAGTCTGTGATAACCAGATCCGGTTTTTGATTCAATGTTTTTAGGATATCTTCCAGTTCACTGTCTTTCACCATCAGGACCATCCCATCGTGATCCAGTATATCCCGCATGACTTGGACTTGGGGAAGGATCAGCCTTCCTTTTGGTGCTTGAATATCCTGCGGGGCTACCAGCACGATTTTGTCCTTTGGCTGAATGATATCTCCCACAATCGTTGTTTTCTCAAAATCGGAAGGAGAATAAATCCGTATCAATTCTTTGAGGGAATCGATATGGAGATTGAACTTTGCACTCACTTTTACAAAAGGGATGTCAAATATTTTTTCTAAATCTTTTGTGTTTCTGTCTTGAATGTCGATTTTATTGATGACACCGATGGCTGGAATCCTTTTCCCTATCAACATCTGATGCCATTCTTTTTCTGCACGGAAATCATCATCGGAAGCATCAAATACCAAGAGAGCCAGATCCGTTTTCTCCAACACCTCTTTTGTTTTTTTGATGCGGAGTTCTCCCAGGGTATTTTCATCGTCAATGCCTGCTGTGTCGATCAAGACCACCGGCCCTAAAGGGAGAAGCTCCATGGACTTGTAAACAGGGTCGGTTGTGGTCCCGGCGATATCGGATACCAAAGCGATCTCCTGGCCAGTAATGGCATTGATCAGGCTGGATTTTCCTGCATTTCTTTTTCCGAATATGGCGATATGCAGACGATTGGCTCTGGGTGTGTCAAACATCATGGGCTCCTTTCTAAAATCTTAAATCTCTTTCCCCGTTTTCCAGTCTCTTTAACGCCTCATGGGCGGCATTTCTTGCTGACTCTTTTGGGATTTGAGCCAGCTCCTTTTGAATAGTTCTTTCACCGATTTCTTTCAGCTCATCATCTGCATAATCCAGTAGGAATTCTTTAAAAGTAAGCAGTGCATTTGGAAGACATACATTGTGAATCTGACCGGATTTTGCAAGGGGCATAAATCGCTCCCCGGTTCGTCCTTCCCGATAGCAAGCGGTGCAGTAGCTTGGAATATATCCGGAATTGCACAAGGATTTTAAAATTTCCATAGGAGATCGATGATCCTCTACTTCGAATTGAGGTTTTTCATCCGAGTGCCGTTTATTCGGGTTCTCATATTCTTCTACATATCCTCCCACACCTGTGCAAGAACCGGCACTGATCTGAGAGATGCCTACGGCCATTACTTCTTCCCTGAATTTTGGTTCCTCCCGAGTTGATAAGATCATACCGGTATAAGGGACAGTGAGCCGAATGACGGCGACGATTTTCTTAAAATCAGAATCGGAAACGAGATAAGGGAATTTGGCGATATCGACGCCGGCAGCTGCTCTCAATCGCGGTACGGAGATCGTATGGGGACCTACGCCAAAGGTTTGATCCAGATGTTCTGCATGCATGATCATGGCGACGGTATCATATTGATAGTCATACAGGCCGTACAGGACGCCGAGGCCTACATCATCGATTCCTGCTTCCATGGCACGATCCATGGCAGTGGTGTGCCATTCGTAATCGTGCTTGGGTCCTTGCGGATGCATTTTCTCATAAGTAGATTGATGGTATGTTTCCTGGAATAAAACGTAAGTCCCGATTCCTGCATCTTTCAGTTTTTTATAATTTTCAACCGTTGTCGCTGCAATATTGACATTGACCCGGCGGATGCTACCTTTGTCAAATTTTAAGGAATAAATCGTATCAATACATTCAAGGATGTAATCGATTGGGCAATTTTGATCATCTTCTCCTGCTTCCAATGCGAGGCGTTTGTGCCCTAATGATTCAAGGATTCGGATTTCTTCTTTCAGTTCCTCCATCGTCAATTTTCTTCTTGGCAAATCGGTGTTTGAATGTTTATAT
>JAMNXX010000243.1 GCA_023623095.1 Bacillota bacterium
TTTGGTGGAAGAGCGATTGATACGAAAACAATGCCGAAATACTTAAATTCACCGGAGACTCCGGTTTTTCAAAAAGGCAGCCATTTGTACGGCTTGAATTTTGCAAAGAGAGCTGTAGGGCTTGAAAAGCAGATTATTGTTGTTGAGGGATATATGGACGTGCTCTCTTTGTATCAGCATGGTTTTAAAAATGTAGTTGCTTCGCTAGGAACATCTCTGACAAAACAACATGTGGAATTATTGAAAAGATACGCTTCTGAAATATTGATTGCCTATGATGCAGATGCAGCAGGACAAGCTGCTACTTTAAGAGGGTTAGATTTATTTGGTGAAGCAGGATGTAGTTTGCGAATCATCCAATTTCCAGAAGGACAAGATCCGGATGAATTTATTCTAAAAAACGGGAATCAGGCATTTGCAGACAAGATCCAACAAGCGCCCTCGCTGGTAGATTACAAAATTATGTTGGCCAAAAAGCAAAATGATCTGGCAACTGCTGAAGGGAAAATTCAATTTGTAAAAGCGGTAACAAAAATAATTCAACAATTAAAAAGCTCCGTAGAAAAGGATGCCTATATTCAAAAAGTTGCCCAGGAATCTCAAATTTCTATCGAGGCCATTCAATCAGAAGTATATGGAAATTCACATTATCTATATCCCAATGAAAAAAAGCCTATCTTTTCTAACGGCAAGTATAGAAGTAAATCGGATAGGCATAATAATAGATATAAAATTAAGCCTGTTCAACCAATACAAAAATCAAGGCATATTGAAGCAGAAAGGTGTTTGTTAAAAATATTGATAATGTACCCAGAAAGTTTCCCAAAAATCCACGAGTTCATTTCTTATGATGATTTTACAGATTCAACACATGGGAAAATTGCAAAAATCATTTATGATTTATATATAGAAAAAAGGTCTATATCACTTGAGGCAATTCAAAATCAATTAACCGAGGATGAAAAAAAAGTTTTTGAGCGAGTACAGGATCAAATGATCCCTGAGGAAAATCTCGAGAAAGCTTTGCGGGATTATCGAGATGCGATCCGAAATTATAAATTACTTATGGAAAAAAAAGAAATCCAAAAAGAATTGCATCTTCTCGAAAAGTTAGAAAACAAGTCTCAAGATCAGGTGGCAAGGATCAAAGAGTTATGTATACACTACGAAAGGATTTTAAAAGAGCTGAAGAAGTTATAGTATTGCTAGAAAGGAGGGGGTTACGATGAACAAGAAAGCAGAAAACCAAAAGATGGAATCCATTAAAAATTTAATCGATAAAGGAAAAAAAGCAGGTTTTCTAACTTACAGCGAGATTATGAATGCTTTGGAAGAAATTGATTTAGATAAAGATCAGGTTGAACAAGTATACGATAATTTGGCTTCCATGGGAATTGATTTTGTAGGAGAACGGGAAGGCGATGATATGGAGCATGTTCCCGATACCGATACAGAAGAAGTGGTAGACCTGGATATTTCTGTACCGAAAGGTATTAATATAGATGATCCTGTTCGAATGTATCTGAAGGAAATTGGAAAAGTTCCGCTGCTTTCTGCTGAAGAAGAAATTGAACTGGCAAAAAGGATGGAACAAGGGGATGAAGAAGCGAAAAAGCGATTATGTGAAGCAAATTTAAGATTGGTTGTCAGTATTGCAAAAAGATATGTAGGAAGAGGCATGTTGTTTCTAGACTTGATCCAAGAAGGAAACTTAGGTTTGATTAAAGCTGTCGAAAAATTTGATTGGCGAAAAGGATATAAATTTAGTACGTATGCTACTTGGTGGATTCGACAAGCCATTACGAGAGCGATTGCAGATCAAGCAAGAACGATTCGGATTCCGGTACACATGGTAGAGACGATTAATAAATTAATACGCATATCGAGGCAACTACTCCAAGAGCTAGGAAGAGAACCTAGACCGGAAGAGATCGCAAAGGAAATGGATTTATCAGAAGAAAAAGTAAGGGAGATATTGAAAATTGCTCAAGAACCAGTTTCTTTAGAAACCCCTATTGGTGAAGAAGAGGATAGTCATTTGGGGGATTTTATTCCAGATGACGATGCGCCGGCACCGGCTGAAGCAGCAGCGTTTTCTATGTTAAAGGAACAATTGGTAGATGTATTGGATACATTGACACCGAGAGAACAAAAAGTATTGAGATTGAGATTTGGTTTGGATGATGGAAGGGCAAGGACATTGGAAGAAGTAGGAAAAAAATTCGATGTAACCAGAGAAAGGATCCGACAGATAGAAGCAAAAGCTTTAAGAAAGCTCAGACATCCAAGCAGAAGCAAGAAGCTCAAGGATTATCTAGAGTAAGAAAGATTCGCCGAACGGCGAATCTTTATCGTTCATACAAAAGCAAATCACCAATACTGTTTTCGTTTTCCGTATTGAATTTTTCTTTTTTTCTCTTTGTCGGTTTCTTTTTGATCGAGCTGGTCCTGTAAATAGTGCATAACCTGATCTGCTTCTTCCTCCCATTGAGGCGTTGTGCCGCCCCACTGAAAAGGTTTTAGATCAGATATCGTGTTTGTATCCTTATTATTTTCAACCTTTTTTTCTTTCATCAAAAATCCCTCCTCGTTTTAGTTTTTGTATATTCTATGGCAAATACTGATGTAATAAAAGGAAATGCTTATTGGGATTTGATTTGCAGCTAGGCGAATATGCTTGTATAAAATTGGATTTAAAATATAAAGAAGGATTCGGTGAACAAATGATGATTCGATTGACCAACCGATTATATGCGATTGCAAAACAAGTGCAGGAAGGGGCTTCTGTTGCCGATATCGGAACCGATCATGGCTATGTGCCGGTATACTTGATCCAAAATCATATTGCGAAAAAAATAATTGCTACAGATATTCACCAAGGGCCTTTAAAAATTGCCCAAAACACAATTGCAGAATACGGCTTACAATCCTATATCGAATTAAGGCTGGGGAATGGATTGGAGGTTATCTCTCCCGGAGAAGTGGATACAGTTATTGTTGCCGGAATGGGGGGGCTGTTGATTCGAGATATACTTTCACAACATATTGAAACGGCACGAACAATTCATCGCTTTATTTTGCAGCCCATGAATGCACAAGCAGAGTTGAGAGAGTGGTTGTTGAAAAATGCTTTTAAGATTATCCATGAAGAATTGGCAATGGAAGGACAAAGAATCTATGAAATTATTGTAGCGGAAAATGGCCATCAGGAGATTGGAGAAAGAATAAATCTTGAAATCAGCCCAAAATTGATTCAAAAAAAGGATCCGCTTTTAAGGATTTTTATTCAAAAGAAAATTCAAAAACAAAGAGAAATCATTGCTCATTTATCCGAACAAAATACTGAAAAAGCGATCCATAGACTGAAAGAATGTAAAGATAAACTTCAGCAATTGGAAGGGGTGTTGAAATGCCTGAGAGAATAAAAAACATCGTTCAAATGATGGAGGAGATTGCTCCGCCCTATCTAGCAGAAGAGTGGGATAATGTGGGATTTCAAATAGGAGATATAAACCAATTGATCGATAAAGCAATGATCTGTTTAGAAGTTACGGATGCAGTTATTGATGAAGCGATAGCAAAGGGGGTAGGACTTATCATCAGCCATCATCCTCTGATATTTCGGCCAATAAGAAACATCCGAATGCAAGATCCGACTGGAAAGATGATTTTTCGCCTCATTCAGCACCGTATTGGATTGTATTGTGCACATACCAATTTGGACAGCGTTTTAGGAGGAGTCAATGATGTTCTTGCAACAATTTTAGAAATTAAAGATACAATCCCTTTAAACAATACAAGATTTGAAAAATACTTTAAGCTGATCGTATTTGTTCCTCATTCCCATGTAGAAGGAGTACGGGATGCAATGTGCCGTGCGGGGGGAGGACATATCGGTAATTACAGTCACTGTACATTTCAGACAGAGGGGATAGGTACATTTAAACCTTTGGAAGGAACGAACCCTTTTATCGGAAAACAGGGAGTCATTGAAAAAACACCGGAAGTCAGAATGGAAATCATTGTGCCAAAAGAGAAGCTCGATGCCGTCGTGCAGGAAATGATTCAAGCACATCCTTATGAAGAAGTGGCTTATGATGTTATTCCTTTAGATAATGCAGTTAATCGGCATGGATTAGGACGGGTTGGAAAATTTAAAAAACCTTTAAGTCTTTTTCAGCTCTGCCAAAAATTGAAAGAAAAATTGGGGACTGCGTCTATAAAATTTGTAGGGGATCCCGATAAGCAAGTTCAAAAAGTAGGATTGTGCGGAGGCAGCGGAGGAGAATTTATCCAAGAGGCTCTGAACTGCGGATGTGATTGTTATATTACCGGAGATATAAAATATCATGATGCGCAATATGCGCTGCATACAGGGATTGCCTTGATCGATGCAGGACATCTTGAAACCGAACAAATCATTTGTGCAGATCTGGCAAGACGATTGGAAGAAGCTGTTCAGGCGCATCGATATGATTTGCAAATTTTACTATCACAAACAAATATCAATCCTTTCCAGGTGTTGTAGGAATCTGAAAAATTTGGGCTTTGACAGGGTCTGCGATCTATGTTAACATAATATGTACATCAAAAACAGAATAAGCGAGTAAGTCAGATAGTCGCGGGTCGTGTTGAACACGAACGAGGAAAGTCCGAGCTCCGCAGGGCAGGGTGCTGGGTAATCCCCAGTGGAGGTGACTCCAAGGCAAGTGCAACAGAAATAAACCGCCCGACACTCAGCCTTAGCACTATATATCCTAAATTCGCAATTCAGAGATTTAAATGAATGATTGGCGCGATTTCTACGATATAGTGTTTAGGCTGAGTGTTGGGTAAGGGTGGAAAGGTGAGGTAAGAGCTCACCAGCGGTTAGGCGACTAACCGGCTCTGTAAACCCCACCCGGAGCAAGACCAAGTAGGGACGAAAAAGCGGCGGCCCGTCGTGTCCCGTGGTAGGTCGCTGGAGTCTGCTGGCAACTGCAGACCTAGATAGATGACTATCGAATACAGAACTCGGCTTATAGACTTACTCGCATATTGAAAACTCGCACGTTTTGATATGCGAGTTTATTATTTTTCTACCGCCCATAAATTTGCAAGTTTTTCGGTGTTTTTTTGCATTTTAAAGTTTATATGAGAGCAAATATTTAAAGCTGTATTTATATCAGTCTGTTTTTATTTTGAGTGTCTTATATTTTTTTAAGAAGATTCTTGTATTGGCAAAGAGATTATATTGAAAAGCCTATCATTCCAAAGTTTAAGGTGCTTTATGGCGCTTATTATTATTTGTCGGCAATTATCGAACGGCAGTATGCAAATATGTATTGATGCAAATGCGTATTTGCGTTATGTTATATATAACAATATAACAGGAACAAAAATGAAGAGGAGGGAAAAAATGAAAATGAATAGAGAAATCAAAGAATTTTTTGAATGTGAAACAAGAAAAGTAATAGAGGGCGACTTTATCATCCACTACAAAAATCCCCCATACTACTCCAGCGTGGTAGCGGTGGAAGATGCAGACGGGAACATCGAACTAATCGATACTTCCAAATACTACTGGGCAGATTTTAATGATTTCTACGATATTGTCTTCAAAGAATATCATTCTAAACGAAACAAAGAATATCACCCTGAACGAAATATTCGAAGAATATCATGATGAACGAAATAAATGATGAAGCAGCTTACATAGTAGCTAAGGGGAGAGGTTAAAATAGCTGAAACAGGGTTCGCTCCCGCTTTCGGGAACCTGTTCGCATAGAAAATCCTTATCAGTAAAAATATTTTCAGATTAAGAAACATTGCTTTTCTTTAAAGCAATGTTTTCTTTTATTTGGAAACAAAGGTGTTTAGTATAATATAAAAATTTAATAGTTTGCGATGCAAAAAGTCCATTGTGACACCCCTCATTTTAAGCTATTCTTTAGTTTGCTTAACGAACTAAAGGAAGGGCACGATCTAGATGTACCTGAACCCGGATAGTGTAAAGTTTTTATTTGCCAATACCGGAATACAATTAATAAGAGAAAACTTAAATATAAATAAAATCAACATATTCATTACCAAATAAATAGATGTCTTCAGTTTTAGCAGATGTTTTTATTATTTATTTTTTGATAAACAGACGCTCTCTTATGAATAAGAGAGCGTTTATATTTTATAGCCCTTGAAGTTTATTCGGCACATGAGGCGGCCTCAACAAAAGCGAATGGAGAGGCAATATGCCCAAAGTCTTTTTTTGCATTTTCTAATCGTTCGATCTGCAACTGCATCTCTTTTGTAAATGCTTCTGGCATAGGGATCTTGCTGAATATTTTTTGCATTCTATCCATTTTTTCAAGATATTTTTCAATTCGAATAGAAAATTGCTGAATGTATTCTTCTTTTGTATAATCTTTGTTCAGTTCTCTTTTAAAGAGCATTTTCAGATCTTCATATTTTGGGATCCTCCCGATAGGAGTCTCGATCGCATCAAATTCTCCGGCAATCCGGCCATCTGCCCAAAGTATCCAAACCTTTTTGTCAAGCTTTCCGTTCATGTATTCGCCGTTTTCATCTTTTAGGAAATAATTGGTTGCATAGATGGTAGGAGTTTTCTTTAAATTTTTTCCAAATTCAAGATGATTGTTTATATAAGTGCCTAAAGGAACTGTGAGGAAATCGAGGTTTGCCATCGGATCATGGCGGCGGACGCCTTCTTTGCCTAAAGTAGCGGCAGTCGTTTCAGATTCTACCGTGGCTCCGGTAAAAACGCCATGTGTCCAACTGAGGGATTCTGTAATGGGAACCGTTGTATCGGAATCCCTTCCGCCATATATGATGGCGCTTACCTCTACTCCCTGCGGATCATGAATTCTTTTATCTGCATTTTTTAGCTCATTGAGGGCAATGGTATACCTTGCGTTTTTATGAGCATAAGGTATCTCTTTTCCTGCGCTATCTTTTTTCCCCTTATACCACTGTCCTGAGAAGTTTTCGCCCGTTTCGGGAATTTCTTTTCCCATCCCGAGCCAGTACGGTTTTCCGTCATTGATGAGAACATTCGAGAATATAACCTCTCTTGGGGTTGTCAATGCTTCATAAATCAGTGGATCATCCTTTTGATTGACGTCTTGGATAATTCCAAATATACCTTTTTCAACATTGACGCCTCTCATTGTACCATTAATATTTCTTAAATAGGCGATATCATCCCCTACAATGGTCTGACCCGGAAGCATTGCTGTGCTGGTTTTTCCGCATGCACTCGGGAATGCACCTGCAAAATATGTAGTGCGGTTTTGTTTGCCTTGAACACCCATCAAGAACATATGCTCTGCGAGCCAGCCTTCTCTGTTTGCTTTCTGAATCGCTAAGCGAAATGCAAGTTTTTTCAATCCAACGCTGTTTCCAGCATATTGGTTGTTAACGGTATAGACTCTATTATCTACAAGATCGATGAAAATTCTGCGTTTATCAATATCGACAGTTTTTCCGTCACGAAGCCTCCCGGCAGAATGAAGAAAGAAGAAAAAGTCGTCAGAATCATGAAGCCTTTTAAATTCTTCATAACCTGTCCGATATAGAATTTCTTCACTGTGGACCACATATGCTGAGTCAGTAATCTGCATTGCTCGTATTGAAAATGGTGAATGGGTGGGGCCGAGGCAGAAAAAAGCTACGAGCATTTCTTTGCCTTTCATGATACCTTGCATAATTTCAGTAATTTCAGACAAACCTTCTGTTCGGGGCATGGAGTTGACATTGATTCCCCAATCGACTTTTTCAGATACAAGGTATCTTGTATTCTCCTTATCCCTTCCTTGATCGTGAATCCCATCAAAGTGGACAGTATGCCCTTCCATTGCAAGCTTTTTTTCTTCTTGATTTTGCAGGGCAAGGTTTTTTACATAAGCGATATCTTCTTCTGCATCGGTAATAACCGTAACCTTATCCGGTTTGCAAAGTTCGATGGCTTCGTATACATATTCTATTACTTTTTTATTATTTAGCGATTCAAGCTTTTTAAGGTTTATTTCGTCTATTACCATTTATAAGGCCTCCTTAGAAATGATGTTTTAAAAATGGCAAATTTATTCTTGCATAAAATGAAAACTGATTTCTAAACCATTATACCTCAAATGTAGAATTTCTCAAAGTATTTTTGCTTTGTATTGGATTGAGTATTTTTAATAGATTGTAAATTCTCTAAATGTTTTTAAAGAAATGAACGGTTATGTTATAAAATGTCGTGACGGTGCTTATTATGCCGATTGGCAAATGATTTACCAAACGGACTGAGAAAATCGAGAGCAAATTTGTTCTCGATTTTTTTATCGTTATTATAGGAAGAACTCTCCGGTCTGTCCTCTTACGATGTAAATCGGATAAATATTTATACGGTCACTTGCTGTTCCACATATTGGATCGGTATTTGGGAATCATTAAAACCACTACACTACAGCTATCATTTCTATATGTGGAAAATATTGGACTGCTCACTTCAAAAAAAGCTTTGATATAATGATCCATGTCCAAGGCCTAGCTTGCCCTAAAACCTGTTTCAAAAAAATAGGACGCAAAAATCAAATACAGGGGGGGTTTGATGAAAAGAAAGATAATGGTGCTGGTATGTACTCTTTTTATGCTGATGTTTGCAAGCCAAATCGTATCTGCCCAAGGGGAATATGCTTTTCAGTACCGCATATATAAGAAGGGAATGCGCCATCCGGATGTTCAGGTAATACAACAAGCATTAAAGAAAAATGGTACATTCCACTTTTATAAAACAACTACATATTATGGACCGATAACGGAGCAAGCAGTTCGAGATTTTCAAAAAAAATATAATTTGCTCGTTGATGGAATTACAGGAAAGCAAACATTGGGGAAAATGAGGGAGTTGAAATTGCTGCCGATCTCCCAACCCAACACAAATAGTTCTTCGAATATAAGCCGTGGGCAGAACAGAGCGCAATATGGACAAGCCTTGGATTGGTGGACACAGGTGAAAGGTAAAGAAGTGAAGATTGGTGATGTTTTAAAAGTGCAAGATTTTCAGACGGGTAAGCAATTTACTGTAGAGGTAACATATGGAACAAATCATGCTGATGTAGAAGCATTGACTGCTAAAGATACAGAAATCATGAAAGAAATTTGGGGTGGATTTAGCTGGGAAAGAAGACCTGTATTGGTGTATGCAAGAGATAAAGTGATAGCAGCATCCATGACGAATATGCCTCATGCAGGATTGGATTGGGCAGCAGAAGGGAAGACGGTTTCTGGCAGAAGCGGTGGATATGGAAGAGGTTATAATTTAGATAAAGTAAAAAGAAATGGAATGGATGGCGTTGTAGATTTACATTTTAAAAATAGCACAAGACATATGGACGGCAAAGCGGATCCCCAACATCAACAAGCAATTCGAAAAGCAGCAGGCTTGAATTAATTTAAAAATACTCCTTGAAATTTCAAGGAGTATTTTTTAATTCATATTTATTCATCATCTGATTCAGATTGGCTTACACTGCAACCATCATGTT
>JAMNXX010000313.1 GCA_023623095.1 Bacillota bacterium
TCCAGAATCTGAGCAGCTTCTTTGTTCTCCTCAGTGCTTTGTTGGATATGGGCAAGGTTTTCAACGATTTCATTTGTTTTGATTGAAATATCTTCCACCCCTCCGGCTCCTTCATTGACTGTCGTTGCAATTTCATTCATAGCACCTGTAATTTCTTTGATCGATTCTTTCAGTTCTTCTGATGCTTGATAAAATTCGTTCATCCGCTGGTAAAATGCATCTGCATCTTTGCTGTACTGATCCGCTAGATTGATAAATGCCCGATAGTCCAACCTTACGTCTTCGTCCACATAATGAAGGATTTTGTTGCAGCCGGATACCAAGTTCTCTACGGATACATTGACGATGTTTACAATGCTTTTGATGTCTTCGATCGTTTGAGAGGATTGTTCTGCTAGTTTTCTGATTTCATCCGCTACGACGGAAAAGCCTCTTCCCGCTTCTCCTGCACGGGCTGCCTCAATCGCTGCATTGAGTGCCAATAGGTTTGTTTGATCGGTAATTTGTAATATCGCTTCTGAAAGTTCATAGATCTTTTGAACGGATTTCGATTGTTCAATCGCAGCGTCAACTTCTTTTCTCATGCTTCGGTATAGTTCTCCGGATTTGTCTGCGGAGAAGATGACTTTCTCTTTTTGTTCAGCAGCTCGACTGCTGATATCTTGCGATGTCTTTGCCCCTTCTTGTGCTCTTTGGGCAATCATCTCCGCCGCCTGGTTCATTTGCTGGGTCGATGCATTTACTTCTTCTGATGTCGCTGCAGTCTCTTCCATCCCTGCAGATAATTCTTGGGTAGCGGACGATGTATCTAATGCCCGATCTTTTAGAAGGGCTGTCATTTCTTCTACTTTTTGTGCATTGCGGTTGATGTTTTTAGAAGACTGAATCAGTTCCCCCATGATCTGTCTGAACGCTTCTCTTAAGCGCATGATCGATTGCATCATTCTTCCGGTTTCATCTTGTTTGCGCAAAATCTTTTGAATCTCTTTATCTTCGGACAGGAGATTCGCTGTTTGATCCATCAGTTCAGTGACTTTTACGATGGGTTTTGAGATAGAACGTCCCAGCAACCCTCCTATCAATACGGACAGCACAAGTGCAATCAGACACACAATGCCGATGAAGTATTTGAGATATTTAATGGGTTCAAAGATTTCTTTGACTGGAGGTGCAAGGGCGAGAATCCAGCCGTTCGACAGGCGTGCATATCCAAGGATTTTTTCTTCGCCATCCGCTTTATAAGAGATCGTTGCAAATTCTTCTTTTCTCATCTGTTCCGCTATAAACTTGAATCTGCCGTCCTCTAAAGTCTCTAGGTTTTGGTCTGTATACTTTGGATGGATCAGGATATCATAATTCTCATTGAAAAGCATTGCATAACCTGTATCATATATTTGCATATTTTCGATCCAATTTGTAATCTCATCGATGCTGATATCAATACCCACTACGCCTATCAACAGTTCTCCTTGAAAGATCGCTTTCGTATAGGAAACACTGCTAATTCCTAATGCCTCATCCACTCCCGGATCATCCCAGTTCCCTTCTTTCTTTTGAATAGCATCATAATACCATCTCATATCCTCGTTCTCAGGGTAAAATTCTTCAATGTAATTTTCATCTTCCTCAACTTGAATAAATTCCTGACTTCCTTCTTGCGAAGCGTACCAAATCTCATGAGCTTCTCCTGTTAAATCAGGGTTAAACGTTAGATAAATGCCTAAAACACCTTCTGTCGTTTCTCCTATTTCCTTAATAATAGGATCAATAAAAGATTTATATTCGCCGATATACCCTTTCGGATCCTGGTTAAATTTTGCTGCATCAAAGGTAACAAATACATTGCTGCTCAAGCTCTCGACGGTTCCTTCTATATGTTCAAATGTTTTGCTACATTCATTCGCATATTGTTTCGCCATATGTATTAATTTTTCATTCGTTTCCGTATGAAGCAGCCGGGTACTCTGAAACGTGCAAACAGTTCCTACCAACACGCAAAAGAACAAAGAAGATATAATAATGATTGTCATAACCTTAGCGCTGATACGTTTCATTAGAAATATCCCCCTCTTATTTCCAATATTTTATGGAATATCCTCCTGCTGCTATAATCATCCTCCTTCCAAGCTCCCCATCCTAACTGATATAAACTAGTATATACATCACCCCTCCAAAAGCCGGTACGCTTTTGCTGCTGAGCTATAAACATCTATCATTCTTCACATCAATATAAAGATTCTTCTTTTTTAGAGCTTTTCCTCCCTATTCTCAAGAGTTTTTTGAATTATTTAGAGCTGATTTGGAATTGATTTTCTGAATCCACTACCAGCGACTAACACAATATGACAGTTATATTGTTCGTTATTTTTATAACAAAAAAGGATGATTATTTAATCATCCTTTTTTATTAGAGTATCTTTTTAAGAAAAAAGCCTGTATAAGAACCTGCTATTTCAGAAATTTCTTCCGGAGTCCCTTGAGCGATCACTTCTCCGCCCAGATCTCCTCCTTCAGGTCCTAAATCAATAATATAATCACATACCTTGATAACATCTAGATTGTGCTCGATCACCAAAACGGTATTGCCGGAATCAACCAGTTGATTTAATACGCCAATTAATTTATGAATATCTGCAGCGTGAAGGCCTGTCGTCGGCTCATCCAGTATATACAATGTTTTTCCCGTACTGCGTTTGCTTAATTCGGTTGCCAGCTTAATTCGCTGTGCCTCCCCACCGGATAGCTGAGTAGACGGCTGTCCAAGCTTCAAATATCCAAGTCCCACTTCATATAATGTTTGAAGCTTTCTTTT
>JAMNXX010000146.1 GCA_023623095.1 Bacillota bacterium
CTCCCATGCAGCTTGAAATCACATGAGCGCTATTGACCCCGTATACATCTCCTACGCCTACCTACAACCCATCGATATTGCATATTTCAATCAAAGCCTTATCTGTTCTGGAAACTACGTCTGCTGGCATGTATTCTGACATCGGTATGGCTCCAACTCCCATCCCCACATTCACGTGAACTGGGATTTCAGCAACTTCCATGCAGGCTTTTATGAATGTGCACGTTCTTGCAAGGTTCCACGCAAATGACATATTGCTATTTGTATTTACAACAGCACCAAAGATAGTTGCTCCTGCTTTTTCTGCTAATTTTACTTGTTGATGGGGATATAGTCCTGCCAATCGAACTCCATCATATTCGAGTTTGCCGTGCATTCCTAGGACAAACTCTCCTGCCATACCCATTTCAACACCCATGTCAGGATATTTGTTGCGAATGATCTCGCAAGCTTTTAATGCAGCCAACCAATCGGCATCACCTGAAGCGCCGCATGTATCGAGATTAATCCCATCTACCCCTACTTTATACATCGTATCGGCTACGAATACCATATCATGGACTGCATATTCTACTGCTTCCTCCTGAGCAGCTCTAGCTTCATCAAGCTTTCCTGCAGGCAATAATTCTGCCCAATTGTCTACAGGACCATCTGGTTTTGTATAAAATCCCAAATTAGGCATGCCTCCATAAAGAAGCGGCATTGCGCTATATGTGAGAGCATTTTTAACGATAACAGCCTCGTTTTCAGCGCATGATTTAACTGCTTTGAAGTTGTAGTCGTTCAATCCCATATCCATGGAATCGCAGCCTAAGCATCTTTCGTAAATAACGGTTTGTGTTGGCTGATCGATTGCGATACCTGAATGACGCCCTAGTTTATTTGAACTTGAGTCTGAAGTCTGAACGACTCTCCTGTGGTTCTCTACGCTTACAACGCTATCTGGCGCCGTTATAATATTGTAAAGATGCTCTATCTCATCATCTGTCAGCGGATCTACTTTTGCACCTCTAACAGCATTCGCTATCCCCGCCTCGATATCTTTTCTGATTTCTTCTTCTGTCATGTAGACGGCAGAACCATCCCCCATACGAGTAAAGTACTTTTTCATTACATTCCCTCCTCGCGACCCATTTCTTTAAGCCATTTTTGAATCGTTTTTACAGCCTCTGTAGCATCCTCACAGAAAGCATCTGCTCCTATTTTATCAGCCCAGCGCTGTGTAACAGGGGCGCCTCCTACCATTGTCTTATACTTTCCCTTCAGTCCCTCTTTTTTGAGGATCTCCTCAATCTCTTTTTGCACCGTCATCGTAGTAGTTAGAAGAGCGCTGCTGCCAATAAAGTCAGCTCCATATTCTTCTGCCTTTTCTACAAATACACGTGCTGGGACCTCTCTGCCCAGATCGTGAACTTCTATTCCGTTCGTTTTAACCATAGAAGCAACGATTCCTTTACCGATATCGTGAATATCCCCTTCTACTGTACCGATTACCATGACACCCTTTTTCTTTGTTTGTTGGCCTGATTTCTCCATCTCTTCTTCAATAATCGCTACTGCTTTTTGCATTACTTCCGTACAAGCCATCAGTTCAGGTAAAAATACTTCTCCAAAAGCAAATCGCTCTCCCAATTCCCTAATTCCTGCACTAAATCCTTCGCTTAGCAATTCTACAAAGCTGATTCCCTGTTCTTTAGCGTCATCTAATGCCTTCATTGCTTTTTCTTCATCACATTCTATGATCGAATCATATGCCGCTTGAATAATAGCTTCTTTACTCATATCTTATTTCCCCCTTTACAATCTATCATCAAATTTATTTTTTTAATGCGCTTTCTATATCACGGATAAGCTCTTCTCTGCTCGGGATGATTGATTCCCATTTCGGCTCTCCATTGATATAGATGGAAGGTAGCGCATTCACTCCCATTTTCTTCATTCTTGCGATGTTCTCTTTATCTGTGTACTTATATTCAACATAATCTGCGATATCTTTGATTTCATCATAGATATCGGTGACGCTTTTTAGCATGTATGTGCATGCCGCACAAGTATCCGAGTCTAATGTGAATACTTCAATAAGAACCTTATCCAGATTTTCATAATCAGGGATTTCTACTTCAATATCTTCTTCAGCCGCCTCGTAGTTTTCAACCATTTTTCGCGCCTGTTCAGGACGTTTTACTGCCTGCCCTGCTGCAATCGTATTCTCAATTGGCGTATCATATGGCATATCGCAACCTGGGCTTATGATAAAATTCCGATGATCCTTTACACTGTCTATCAGCTTAATAACCTCGACCATATTATCTTGTTGGTTTCCAAGAAGCATTGTAGTAGTAAGCGGAAGATTTCCTCCGATTGTTATATTGTATTTATCTGTGATTTCTTTTGCTTTGGCAAGGTCTACGTTTTCATCGATGGAGATGCTGTCAGGATTTGTTCTGCACATGGCATCGATTTGTCTCGTAGCATTTCCGCATACAAAGAATGATGAGAATACGCCTTTGCTTCTTATGAAATCAAATACTGCTGTAAATGCAGGAGCTAACATCTTGTCAATATGTGCCGGGGAAACTTGGCTGACAAGCGGATCCACTACTGCAACAACATCTACGCCTGCATCGATATAGTATTCTGCCATTTTACATGCGACTTCCGCACAATAGTCTACTAACGCTGTTACATATTCTTGATCTTTTATCATATCCATAAATATCTCGCTTCCTCTTAAATGGGAAGCCAGTGTGAATGGTCCGCAGATGAGGCCATATAGCGCCACTTCATCTCCAATTTCACGCTTCACTCTTCTTGTTGCATCCAGAATCAACGGAATCCTTCCCGAGTCAGGAGTGGGAATCTCGCATTTGCAAGGGATTTTTTTCTCCCCTGAAAGTGGATGGGAACGAACGGAAGGCGGATTGTCTTTCGCCCATAAAAGTTCGCAGCCAAATATCTCTGCTTCTACCTGCAAATCAAATGTGATTGGCATCCCATCCGGTTCATAGATTCTTTTGACTTCCAATAAGGATTCTACAAGTTTATCGGCATCCGTTAGTACCTCTTCTGCAGTATATCCTTTCAATTTCCCTGCATGAACACCTGCAAAAGGAACCCATGGGATTTCATTTGTTTTTTCATGCCTTAGTGTCTTGAAAATCAATTCTTTTCCGATTTTCTACACCTCTTTCGCTCTTATTTGATTATTTTTATATTGTAAAATTTTAGACATTATAGCTTGTTTAGTAATAAGATAAATCCATATGGGTAATATTTTAAATACATTGAATATTCCAAATTATCACATGAAAACTTGTTTGATTTCAGTTTGTCTTTTTCCCCATTAACTCCTTAACCAATCGAACTGCATCTGCTGCATTTTCGCCAAATCCATCCGCTCCAATCTTTTTCTGCCACCTTTCTGTTACCGGAGCCCCACCTACCATGGTTTTAATCTTTCCCTTTAAGCCTTTTTCTTTAAGCAACTCTTCAATTTCTTTTTGATGTGTCATTGTAGTTGTAAGAAGTGCACTGGTTCCAATGATATCTGCACCCTCTTCAATAGCTGTATCAACAATCTTTTGACTCGGGACATCTCTTCCAAGGTCAATTACTTCGAATCCGTTTGCCACCATTAGAGATGCAACAATCCCTTTTCCAATATCATGAAGATCCGCCTCTACTGTAGCAAGGACGACTTTCGCTGCTCCACCTCTTTTTTTTCCGGAAGCTTCTATGGCTTCATTAAGAATTCCTACAGCCTCCTTCACTGCATCTGCCGCCATCATTACTTCCGGGAGAAATATTTCTCCGGATTCAAATAGATCTCCAACCTCCATGATTCCAGGCACAAATCCTTTTTCTATAAATTCTACCGGATCAACTCCAGCATCTAAACCCTGCCGAGCCAATTTAGCAGCAAGCTCTTTATCTCCATCTAAAACCGATTGCTTTGCTTCCTCCAATAACTTTTCATCAATCATTTATACGCTCCCTCCTTATCCATTAAAATTTCATTCCGGTTTTGTTTTTAAACTTTTCTACACAATTGATTTCTATATCCAACAGTTTTGCTATATTTGCTTTCGCTTCAATTCCTCTGCTTGCCGCTCCATAACCCATGTATACAGTTGAAATATCCAGCTCTTCCCTGACTTCTCGCATCACTACCTCATCCGTCAGATCCAGCAACCCAACCCCTAATTTGTCTGCAACATATTTTTTGGCGTCGTTCAGTCTCATGCTTTTCGCCAGTTGCATCCTAGCAACTAGGTCTCCAGCAGTCCTCACTCCGCCCATACCTGATGCTTGGCTGTGCACAATTGCCATTCCCGATAAATCTCCATATCCTACCTACAACCCATCCATTTTTCCTATTTCCGCCATCGCCGTAGACGCTCTGGAGACGCAATCAATTGGCGGCGTAATTTGCATCGGTACACCTCCAACCCCCATTCCTACATTCGCATGTACTGGAATGGGAGAGACCTCTGCAGCATATTTGCACATCGTAACTGCCCTTGCGAGATTCCATGGGAAACTCTTTCTGGTATTTGTATTGATAGCCGGACCGGCAATATTTCCACCAGCCTTCGCAATCATTCTACATTGATCATGAGGATACATTCCTGCTAATCTTTCACCCTTATATTCAAGTGAACCATGAAATCCAAGAACAAATTCTCCAGCCATACCGACTTCGATGCTCATATTCGGATACCGTTCTTTAAGCTTTTCTATAGCACGTAGGCAAGCATAAAATTCTGCATCTCCGCCGGCAGCTGTCGTATCTAAATCCAAACCATCTGCGCCTGCTTCATACATCGCCTCCCCTAAAAGTAAAAGATCCCTTTCAAGTAAATCGGCCGCTTCAAGCTGTGCTTCCTGCGCTTCCTTAATGAGTCCCTTGGGCAATAATTCTGATGCATTTTCGCAAGGACCATCCGGTTTGGTGTACATAGGCATATTGGGCATGACACCATACAGGAGTGCAGGTGTGGTTGTCAGGAGCGTTTCTGCTACAACATACTGCTCCTCTGGAAAAATCATCTTTACCGGCTTTGCGCTATAATGTACATACGCCATTTCTAGCGTGTCTGCCATGAGACCTCTCTCGTAAGTTTGTAAAATCTGAGGCATCGCAATGGGAAGCCCTAAACGAGTAAACTTTAAAGGCTGTGAGTCATATGTTAATACAAGCTCATTTCCCCTTTCCACGCTGACAAATTTTCTTGGCTCACAGATGATTTCAATAAGCCTTTTAATATCGTCCTCCGTTAATGGTGAACATTTAGCCTTTTTTACAGCTTCTTCAACACCGGCTTCGACTTCTTTTCTAACTTCCGATTCTGTCATTTTTACAAAAGCTCCGTCTCCCATCCTCGTTAGAACCAAAAGACTCACTCCCTTTCATTAGGATTTTTATCATAATTAAATTCTAGCTAAATTTAGTATACATGACCCCACTTTCCATTTACATCTTTCAAGATGTAAGTATCTTTATCTAGTAATTTTTTGCACTCTGTCAGAATCATCAGAATGGTGATCTTTGCTTTGTTCTCGTATATTGTCCAATAAGTATAAATAAGCACGAGTAGCAAACTCTAATGCGAATTTCTTTTCTCCTTCCTCATAGCCTTCCCCTAAAATATCTTCTATCTTTTGCAATCTATAATATAACGTTTGCCTCGCAATGAATAACTGTTTCGCTGTTTTTTGCTTAGAACAATTGCATTCATAATACACTTTTAATGTATAAAGCAATTCCTCATTATTCGGTTCTAATAAAGCACCTAGATGATCGAATATAAATTCAGTCAAAACATACTGATCTTGCAATTTCCTCATAATACGATTAATATAAAGCTTATCGTAAATGATGGTTTTGCCACGCTGTCCAGCCATATCCTTCAGGGCTTCAACTGCTGTTTCATAGCTTTTTTTCAGATCGGTACATTTTTCAACCTTTTTGCCAATTGAAAACACCGATTTTTTATAATCCACAAACTGATTCTTATATTGCCTTAGATGTTCAATCGCCTTTTCAATCTTTTCGTATACATCTTTGTTTCCCTTTGGACTCATAACGATATAGCTGATAATATTGTCTTGCATATAACCCAGTATGGAAAATCCTTCCTCATCAAATACTCTTCTGACAATAATGGTCGTATGCAAAATGAAATCATTAAATAATTTTGCACTTCCTAATTCAGGAAGCATTGTACAACATACTAAAAATCCTTCAAAATCGTCATAAAAACCAGAGGCTCTCATTTTCTTCCTGATCATGACTTCTGGAAGAGCGCCCTCTAACCATTTTTTTAGCCATTTGTTGTTCTCATACAATTTTTCTTCTTCTTTTAACATTTTCTCGAAAAAATCATTTCTTATTTTATTGGCAAGCCTATTTAGTATTAAAATTTCAAATTTTGATAGTTCTCTTGTCTTGCTCTTGAAAACCAGATATCCCCAGCTCCGATCAAATATTTTTAAGTTTTTAATTGCAATATTATCTTCATGATAGATTTGATCATCCTTTAATTTTTTTTCTAGCATTGCGAGCTTAGAACGGATTAACTTTTTTAAACCTGGAGTCACCCCGTACTGTTTGCCCCTCATCGGTAAATATGCAACTTCTAAACCCAAGTACTCTGCAGTATAACGAATTCCATCCTCTATCGTTCCTCGGCTGCTAATTTCGCTTAGCTGATTGTCATAATGATCGGCATCAAGATATAATTTCGCAGCTGTATCGATGAGCAGTGTGTTTAAGCCCCTTGTAATATCAAGAAACCTGGAGATCTCTGTAATTTCAATAAGCGGAAAATTATTTTGATTTGCTAAATCGATCAGGTCTTGATCGATTTGATGATAATACAATGCTGTTTCTATACAAAGTGCAGATACGTTTTGTTCTATCAATTCTTTTAGAAAATTAATTGCCATTTCTTTTGTAGCAAATCCAATTCCCGTTGTTAAAATCATCTCGTTTCCATTCACACAGTCTTTGATAATATCTCTAATTTCTAGAATATGAACCCAACTTACTGTTCTTGATAAACCTTTTTCTCCCGCCACAACCTTTGTAATATGTCGCAGGTATTCTGTGTCTAGCAGGTCTCGTACGCTAAATCCAGTATTCTCCATAGCCTTCCCCCCTTACAATAAAATTCAGTTCTGGGGTTTGATTTTCCTGCTAGTGCCATTTCATTACCAAAAAATCCTCTCTTCTCATAAAAAACCAGAAGCAAATTTTTACTGGACTATTTTCGAGTTTGCGCTTTTTTTACGAAATATTATGAAAAATAAAACTTTAGATTTCTATTAATTATTTTTCTCGATAATCAACCCAATCATCTTCTACAAATGTTAATACCCCTGGTGTACGCCGATCGACTCTAAGCCATCTAAATAATCCTATCACTAAGAATAGAAGTACAACTGCAAGCGGTGTTGATACCAAAATTGCAAGTGATTTTAATGCATCGAAAGAAGCCCCGGAAAACATAACCGCCAATGGGATCAATGTAAGCATTGCACACCAGAACAGCCTCGATATTGCGCTTGGATTATTATCTTTATCCAATTCTTTTGCTGTAGTAGCTGCCAAAGCCAGCGATGCAGTATCTAGCGTTGTACAAATAAATCCAGCTACGACTACGGTATAAACGATTGCCGAAATCGTCCCAAGTGGAAGCGTGTCTAATAAGGAAAATACTCCTCTATACGGCTCGCCATGTAGGATTGCTTGAATCATAGAAAACTCACCGGATAGTTCACGGTCAATTGCAAGCCCACTATTGACTGCAAAAAACACCCAAGTTCCCACGCTGATGCCAAACATACAAGCGAGTATGAGGCATCTTACGCTCCTGCCTTTTGAAATTTTTGCTACAAATACTCCCATTAAACCTGCATATGTCATTGGAAATGCAATAAAAAAAATTGTCCAAGCTTCCGCGAATCCACTATTCGAGATTGGATCTGTAAAAGTGGCCATCCTAGGTGCATGCTGAATCATATATCCAAGGGAGCTAACAAAATTCTTTTGAATAAATGAAGTAGGACCCATAATGAATATATATGCTATTAGTACAAATAATACTTTTACCGCATTATCGCTAAGAAACTTCATCCCCCTCGCGGTTCCTACAAAGGAGCTCAACGAGAAGATAACCCCCAGCACTAAAACGATAATAACCTCCATCAAAAAGTTCACTTCTATGCCTGTGACTCTATTAATTCCACCTGCTATCACCGGAATTCCAAGTCCTAAGGAAACACCAAGACCACCAAGTGTGCAGAATGCCACAATAAGATCAATTAATCTTCCAATCGGTTTTTTAAGCTTAAAATTACCCATCATTTCCTCTGCGATCTTGCTCATCTTTAATGTTCTCATTTTTCTAACATAAAGTGCATAGGCTGTAACCAATCCAATTGCCACATAGGTGCACTGCGCCAGAAATCCCCAGTGATAAAATGCATAGCCCAGAGAAACTTCCATGGCTTCTTGGCTAAGCGGCTCTAATCCCAGACCGGGAGTGATAGTATAGTATGCCCACTCAGTAAAGGACCAGAACATCGATGCAGATGCCAATGCTGCACAAGCCATCATGGCAATATAACTAAACATGGAATATTCAGGTTCCCCTTCCCCTAGCTTGATTTTGCCATATCTGCTCAATGCCAATCCAAAAGCTACCACGATAAGAAACACATTAAATGATAGTAAGAAAGGACCTGCTCCACTCATCGTTGCAGCAAATACCCTATCTATCGCTCCAACAGCTTCATCGGGCTTTAATGCTATAAAGAATACCATAAAGAGTAGAAGCGTCACACATACGATGGTAATAGGCCACTGGATACCTACCTTCGATTTATTTTTTTCGATCTCCTCGATTTCGTTTTCTTCGAGCGCCTTAACTTCGCCTTTTTCGATCTCCTTTCTTTGCTCCACTGTACATGAACCCCCTTCGTTTAATCATTAACTGGATAATCAATGTTCAAGAATCATTTCCATCGTAGAAGAAATTCACCTCCTTTTTATATTTATAAAAATTCGAATCTAGAAGAAGGCTTAACTCTACTTGAATTGTATGTAATTTTCAGAAAAATTTCATCGTCTAAAATGTCTTTCGTTTAAACTATAATTTTTTACATCCTGTCAGTTCTATGCCCTCTCTCTATGTCACATGTCGCAAATATTTATAAGTTTTTTATTCCTATTGGAAAATATTTCATCTAAATTCTTAAATTTGAGAAAATTAGTGCAGATTAACACAAAACTTT
>JAMNXX010000253.1 GCA_023623095.1 Bacillota bacterium
GAAGATATGCCAAATTTTCGAAATAGGCTAAATCCCTATTTTTCTTCTTTTTAAAGATATTCTTTTTCCGAACATTTTGTCCTAGAAACAAATATAAGAAAAATCCAATGACCGGTACTAAAAAAAGAACAAGCAGCCATGCGATCGTCTTGGAAGGGTTTTTGTTCTCCAAAAAAATCAATATCCCGATAAAAATACTATATAATGTAAAAATAACACCTAGAAATCCCTTTATCTTTTCTAAATAATTTATGAAATCCACTTTCGTAAAACTATATAAGCTGCATTGGATTTCTTTCGTTCTTTCTATCGCTTCATTAAAAAAAGCACAGCGATGAAAGCTCAGTGCATCCCCTTCGATTGTGAATAAGCCAAAAATGAAAACGAGATAGAACCCAAAAAACACCAAGTGATATCCCCTGCTCATATTCCCCCGCCCTCCACCGATCTGCCTGCTCCGAAAATAAAGAAAGCGCCTGATTCCATTTCGCCATGATAAAATAAATATCGGCTTCTATTTATTATATGAAAAAAATACTTTTTTGTTTCATCAGAGGAAAAAATCGTTTTGACATTTATAGAAGCACGCATCTGATAATCTTATCTTTGTATATACCCAATTTTTTATGACTGCGTTCAAAAATCAATTTCAATCCGCACCACTTTCCCTAAAACTTTTAACTCTTTTATCGGTTTGGCGACCGTTTTCTGCTCCTTATAATAAGAAATCAGCTGCACTTGATTGCTGCCTTCCCGCTTTATTTTCCTAATCTTTCTATTCCCATCCACCTCTACCAATACAAACGAACCATCGACCCATTCCGAGCTCAAGTAAATGAATGCCCGATCCCCCCGATGCATCCGAAATCCTTTCATCAGATCATCCGGAAGCATGATGTAAACCAACTTTTCTGGCTGCACGCCTTCCACTTTCCCATTAATAATAGGAAAGCTTTTATACCCTACAATTTTCTTCATATCGAAATCTGCATAAACAGGAACCTTTCTCACAATCCCGGCCAATGCCTCTGCCCATTGATCTAAAGGTTTCTCTTGTTTCTTAGTCGAAATTCTTGTTTCTGCTTTCTCAAAAATATCCTCTCTTTCCCGATCCCCTTTTCCCCCTTCTTCAATATTATCCAGCTGCATATTTAAATCCTGTCCAAGAATCTTTGAAAGCTGTTCCAATAATTTTTCGTTAATGATTCTCTTTCCCGTTTCAACATCTTCAATAAAATTGGGAGATACCCCGCACTTTCGGGCAAGCTGCTTCGTACTTAAACCCTTTTGGATCCTTTTTTCTCTGATCTTCTCTCCGATTCTGCTCATGAATATTCAATCCTTTCAATTGATATTGTCAAATTCCCTTTTATTTTAAATCTTACATCTATTATAAATGTTGGAAGGCGAAACTTCAGCAATATGCTTTTAGACAAAAAATAAATAAAGTACTTATAAAAAATACCTGTTAAAATGTGGTTTCCTATATTTCACATAGATAGGGAACTATTTATAAGTACAATACGAGTATATCAAGAATTTATTAAGGTTAAAAGGAAGTGAAATAAAAATTGCCTATTATTGATGCTATCGGCTATTAAGACCTGCAATATTGTCGAACAAACTATCTTAACTTTAACAATATAATCATAGGGGCTAAATAGCATTCAAATCCAAAGATAGCAAAAAGTCCTATTTGTGAGAACTATCTCATAAATAGGACTTTCTTTTATATGTGCATATACATTTTCATTGATTGAGCAATATTAAAAATTTATTACAACAGGTATCCGGCAATAATAAATGCAATTACAGCTATAACATATGGGACTGCAATGATTGGCAATGACGTTTTTGCATAATCAATATTCCTAGATTTCTTTTGTCCTTATTTTCAGTTGCGAACGTTTGATTATTACTTTCCACGTTTTCTTGGATTTCAATATCATCAGGTTCAGTCGCAACTGCTTGTTTATTAACTTCTATGTTTTCAGTAACTTCAGCCCTCTCGGGAAACAGAAGACCTTTTTCTTCAGCTCCCCGGACAGCTTTTTTCATTGGCCCCCACAATGGTAATATGCCAACCGTTATTAAAAATGCAACAACAAAAGCTGCGATAGGATAGAAAAGATATGGTATTGTTGCAATATAAGTTGCAGTTCCTGTTCCAGGGAGAGCAACGCCGTTTCCTTCCAATTGTCCGGCAAAGAATGCAGACCAAGTAGAGAATGGTACTAAAACACATACTATTGTTCCTGTAGCTTGAATAATATAAGCAAGTAAAACTCGTGGCACTCTAATTAGTAACCGATAGCACATCCATCTTTGCGATCATCGCTACCCCCAGCATATGTTCCTTCATCAGAATTTATCATTATGCCTTGAAACCCTCCAAAAATATCATATCCCGATATAATGAAGTGTCCTTTTTTCATTAGTTTTGTAGTTTCTTGCCATGAGATACCAGATTCTAAGGCAACTCCTTCGGCAGTATGACAAACTCTCGGAGCTTCTCCAGCTTCTTGAATATTCATGCCAAACTCCACTAAGTTAAGTAATACCTGAACATGGCCTTGTGGCTGCATATCTCCGCCCATAACGCCATAGCTAAGCCATGGTTTACCATCTTTCATTACAAACGCGGGGATGATCGTATGCAAAGGTCTTTTTGAAGGTTCTAAGTAATTTAAGTGTCCAGGTTCTAAGGAAAATAATGTTCCTCTATTTTGTAGTATGATTCCAGTCCCTTTAGGAACAATTCCTGAACCAAATTCCCAGTATATACTTTGGATAAATGAAATAATATTTCCGTATTTGTCAGCCACTGTTAAATATACTGTATTTGAAGACTTTTCCTCCCAATCAGAAATTTCGGATGCTTTATTGAGATTAATTAACTTTCTTCTCTCCGAAGCATATTCTTTTGAAATAATTCTTTCTGTAGGTAAGTCTGCAAAACTTGGGTCAGCAACATATTTCGCTCGATCTGCAAACGCTGCCTTTTTAGCTTCAATTATTAAATGCAAATAATCAGCACTATTATGTCCAAGGGATTTCATATCATATCCCTCTAAAATATTAAGCATTTCTAGTACCATCGCCCCTTGCCCATTTGGAGGCAGCTCATACACATCATATCCACGATAATTTGTACTTATCGGATCAACCCACTCAGACTTATGATTTTTGAAATCTTCAATTTTAAGGTGGCCACCTAGCTCCTTAATGCAAGCACATATTTTTTCTGCAAGTTCTCCTTCATAAAAACATCTACATCCCTCTCGCGCAATTACCTCTAAACTGTCTGCATAATCTGGGTTTGAAAAAACTTCTCCTTCTCTGGGTGAACGCCCATTTCTGAGGAAAACCCTTTTGGCTTCGTCCGTTTCAAGGCTCTTTTTATTCATTTCCCATTGATGAGAAATGATATCAGTTACAGGAAATCCATAACGAGCATATTCGATTGCTGGCTGTAAAAGCTCATCAAAAGCTATCGTTCCATATCTTTTATGTAGAACATCCCAAGCATCAACTGCACCTGGCACTGTAACAGTATGAACACCTGTTAAAGGTAGTTTCTCATAACCAGTTTCTTTTTTTAACTTAACTGCATCAATTGAAGCAGCTGATCTTCCACTTCCATTTAAACCTACTAGCTCCTTTTTTTGATTATCCCAATAAATCGCAAATGCATCCCCACCGATACCTGTCGCAAATGGCTCTACTACGCCTAATACTGCAGATGCAGTTATCGCAGCATCTACAGCATTACCTCCTTTCATTAAAACTTGTAGCCCTGCAGATACAGCAAGAGGTTGACTTGACGCTATCATTCCATTGCGGCTCCACACTACAGATCTAGCATTTTTACTAGGGGTTGGTCTATCACCCATTACCATCCCTCCCTAAATATTATTAATAAAATCTTAAACCAATTTAATGAACGCGCTTTTCATATTGCAATTAACAACATATATACCGTACCCTTATGATTTGTACAGGTTCTTTAATTAAATAAATGATGTTTCCTAGAACAGTTTTAATTTGTGCAAATTTAAATGAATCCATTTTTGTTATGTGGTGTTGATTTTAATAACAATATTTTGTCTATTTTAAAACATTTATATAGCATTCATTGAAATAATTCGCCTCCTTGTTTTGTAAATAAGAACACATTTAAAGAACCTATACTTCTCTAAAAGCGAACAAGCCTATAGCCTAAAACAGCATATTTGGAATACATGTTATATTAGGAGTCGAACTGTCTCACGACGTTCTGAACCCAGATCGCGTGCCTCTTTAATGGGCGAACAGCCCAACCCTTGGAACCGACTTCTGTCTCAGAAAGATAAAAAATATCTATCTTTATAAAGAAAAGATAGATATTTTATCCAGGAAAATCTCATTTCAACTTCTCCCAAAATAACATCGTGGATATCTACAATCTTTGCAGCCCATACATAGACCGCCTTCGCCATAGCTCGCAATTTCGTCCTCAGTGATCTCAATACCGGCAAAAACCCGGGGCAGGAACACATCAAGGCTAGTGGTAGGACTATGCATCGACGCTCCCGGCACCCCTATCAACATCGTATTGTCTAAATAAGCCATTGTAAGCATATTCCCTGGCTGCATCGGTACTCCCTGCGTAACGAGCCTTGCACCGCTCTTGCGAATCGCAGTGGGAGTCAAATCATCAGGGTCAACGGACATGCCGCCTGTCAATAATATCAATTCCGCTCCTTGCGATTTGAAATCCCTGATTGCTTCCAAAATCAAATCAAGATCATCCGGGCACTTCGTAAACTTCAGAATTTCTGCTCCATATCGATTCAATTTCTCTGTCATTATCGGTTCAAAGCGATCTTTAATTCTGCCATAATATACCTCGCTGCCCGTAATGATCACGCCTGATTTCAGCGGTTTAAATGGCCGAACCATCAGCACGGGAGAATGCTCTTTTGCAATTCGAGCCGCTTCCAAAACATTTTGACGCTTTGTAACGAGAGGGATGATTCGAGTCCCTGCCAATTTATCTCCCTTTTTGACAGGCGTAAAATTCGGCAAGCAAGCAACGGTATAGTCAGGAACACGATTAATCGCTTTCAGTGCTTCCCGATCGATACAAAATAGTCCGTCGATAGTGGAATTTATTTGAACTTTTCCTTCTGAGGGATTGGAATAGACCAGATTCTCTCCACAAATCACTTTCGCCAAGGCCAATGCCGCATCATCCTCATGAACCTCGTCCGCTTTTGGATCCCACACAAAAATATGAGATTCACCGATATCCAGAAGCTCAGAGATATCTTCCTCGGTAATCACATGGCCCCTTTTAAACTTTACCCCTTTAAAGCCACCTTCAAGAATTGCCGTTATATCATGGCATAGGACTTGACCTACTGAATCCTCTACCCTTATTTTTTTCATATGACAACCTCCACTTTATCCCCTATGATTTTTTAAATTTTGCTTATTATTTTTTAAATAGATTTTCAGAGAATAAAGCTGCTATCTCCGTGCGAGAAAATATCATGGATGATTCCGAATGCATTGCATAAAAAACAGGCATTTATTGCTTTTTAAAATGTTTTGGCTTGAAAGCAACCATTATTCTTGTACGAGATTATTCTCATTTGAATATAGTACAGAAAAAATAGAATGTCAATAAGTTCCTATATGATTGAAAAACATTGAAAATAAAGAAGCTTCGGATTGTCGACATCCGAAGCAATCGAAGTGACAAATGCAGGGAACCCATGTAAAAGACTTGTAGGAGAAAAAGCAGAGAAACCTCCGCATTTGGCAAAATGTAAGAAACATTCCAAGGAGATTCTCTGCTCTCTATGATGATAGACGAAAAAAAAGGTTCTTCCCTAAAAGGTAGCATGAAATTATGGGATAAGAAATCATTGTTTAACCCATCAAAGATATATGATGAAAAGGCAGAAACTGATATACATAGACAGCGCATAATAAGGATGCGCGTTCTATCATCAATTGTTCAGCCCCATTTTTTGTCTTTTTTCTATGATATGATTTTCTATATCTTTTGCTGCTTCTTTTGGATCATCCCCTAAAGCAACCTTTCCTCCTACTAATTTTTCTACATCTTCTGTCAGCAGCTGAACAAGTTTCGGTGCCCCTGTAACGAAAGGCGTAGGAGATAAATGGGTATATGCACCATATGCCACTGCAAACATACCGTCAATGGTAGCCTTCTGCTCCATCCATTCCGGCGCCGTTACAGCAATGGGCAAATCAGGAATATCCACATCTAAATGATTAGCAAGCTCCGTTACAAGCATCGATATTCTACCCGTATCCGTACAGGTCCCAAAACTAAGGACAGGCGGAATGTTTAGCATATTGCAAATTTCTTTCAAACCGCTCCCTGCCATTTCCCTAGCTTCCAAGCTGCAGAGTCCTGCTACTTCCAATGCGTGATTCCCGCATCCGCCGCTGACGACAAGGATATCTTTTTTGATCAATTCTTTTACCAAATTGACCGTATTCCAATCCTGAGGCCCATTTCGAAGGGTAGAACAATTCACTAAAGCAACGACCCCTTTGATCTTGCCTGCTGCAATGACATCTACAAGAGGATCCAGGCTGTTTCCCAAAGCTTCTAAAACCGCCTCTGTTGAAAATCCCGCGATTGCTTTCTGGATGATTTTCGGAACCTTTGGAACAATTTTTCCTTTCCTCTTTTTAAAGTTTTCAATCCCCAATTCAATCAATCGATCTGCCATCGCATCCACTTCGGCAGGGTTATACGGCAATTCATGCTGCAATCCCGGAATCCCAATAATGGTGCTAACGCTGACCAGCGTTATTTGATATTTTTCTGCATAATGATCGATGGCAGGCGGGGAACAATTTTCTTCCATCGCAATCACATCCACCGTGCCTGTAGCCAAAAGCGGCTCAATGGATAACCAATTGCCCATCAGCCCCACAAAAACATCATCTACTTGAAATCTCTGCAGCAGCTCCTGTCCCGTTTCGATGGAGCCTACAATCCGCAGTCCCTTCGCCCCGGCCTCCTTCGCTCTCTGCTGAATTTCCGGGGTCTTCGCTTTCATCAATGTAGCAACCCCTGCCCAAGGCTGATGTCCATTGAAAACGATATTGACGTATTCTGGGTCCATGATGCCCAGATCCACATTTACTTCATGGGGTTTTGGCGTTCCAAATAAAATATCCTGAACCATTTCCAATCCAATCTGAGCCGTGTAGATCGTCGATAGACCTAATCGCAACCCTTTTTTAGCCAAGGATACATAATCTCCATCCACATTCGTCAAACAGCTTGCTACGGCATTTTGCTCCTCATGTACGACCCCCGCCGGGTAAATCCCAGCATCTTTCCAAACTTTTTTTCTCTTGCGCGGAGCGAAAACATCCACCATCACGCTGGGATCATCCGGATCCTTTGCCATTTCTTTTTCCAGAAAATCAGCCAGCTGGATCGCCATCTGATTGATGTCCTGACTCGTGTCAATTCCTACTTTCTCACATAACCATTTTAACTTTCCCGGATCCGCAATCTTAAAAGGAGTCTTCCCTTCTGCAGTCGCTCTCAATGTTCGGTAAGCTTCATAAGCATGATGGCTGTATGTTCCCGCTCCCATAATATTGCGCAGCAAAAAGTTTCGCATTGCCATCGCATCCGGTCCAATTCCGCAAACCCCTTTATCCTGCCCTCCCTTTTCACTAATGCGACAAGGCCCTTGGGAACAAAGCTGACAACTGAGTCCCTGCAGGCAAAATTTACATCGTATCTTTTCCTGCAATACCCACCGGTCAAATACATTGGACATTCCATCTTCCCGGATTCTTTTCAGCATTTCCTCGACAGAATCATGATAGCTGACACGCCCTTCGGTTCTTTCCATGATGGTTTCATTCATGTACATCTTCCTCCTGTAATCGATTCTAAATATTTGAAGAAAATAAACACTTGATTTAAGGCAAATCTTTTTGATAATGACTGCTTACACTCTAATCTTCTCCCAAAATGTACATGAATATGTATTTCCATTGGTTTAAAGTCGCAAAACGATTCGAAATCCTTTTTAAAATCACAAGAAAATAGGATAAAATAAATTCCTTTTCGTTGTTTTTTATCAGCGAATCTTAAAAATCTCAAACCACTCTTTTACCGTCTCCCTGATCTTTTCTAACTCATCCCTGTCGTAGGCATGCAACTTCCCTGCTCCTGCTAAAACCGTTTCGGTATCGCGAAAGTTCTGGATCGTATAACGTCTGCTCCCTTTCAATGCTTCCGCAATCTTAAGAATATCTTTTAAAGAAAGATGCTCCTGACAGACCGTCGTACGAAATTCCACCTCAATGCGATTTTCTTCTTTCAGGATTTCCACGCTTTCCCGAACTGCCTCTACATCTGCATCCGTTCCCACAATCTGTCTATATTGATTCCAAGGGGCTTTGACATCCATGGCCACATAATCCAATAGATTTTGATTCAAAAGCGCCTGCAGCATCTTTGGATTGGTTCCATTTGTATCCAGCTTTATCAAAAATCCTTTTTCCCTTATTTTCCCTATCCATTCCGGCAGATCTTCATAGAGCGTCGGTTCTCCTCCGGAAATACATACCGCGTCAATAAACTTTTTTCTCTGCTCTAAAAAATCGAAAATTTCCTCCTCATCGAGCTCTTCTTCTTCTCCTTTTACAATATGGGAATTATGACAATAAAGGCAACGAAAGTTGCAACCCGCTGCAAAAAAAACCGTACAAATTTTATCCGGATAATCTATCAACGATGTTTTTTGATGTCCAATGATCCGCATCGACTCATCCCCTTATCTTTTTCTCATTTTTATCAAAATCAGCTCCTTAAACTTCCTCCGCTTTATTATAGCATTTTCTTTGCGCATGCAGATCTCTTTCATAAACCCATACTGCTTTTTTGTCAGGAATCAAGCACAGATGATCCTGCATTGCTGAAATCTAAATCGGTTCAAAGATGATGGCATTTCATCTTACAATTGCGGCAAATAAAATCTCCCGCCGGTTTCCTACCGACGGGAGCATCAAATCGAATGAATATCGCCTACAATAAAATCTATTCCGAATATTCAATAAAGTATTATTTTTAAACGAATCCGAACATTCTAGGAAGGAATAATGCCAAACCTGGGATATATGTCGTAAGGATCAATGCCGGAATCCA
>JAMNXX010000139.1 GCA_023623095.1 Bacillota bacterium
TATTCAAGTTGAAATCATTCGTCACAACTTTTCCTTCCATCTCTTTCGCAAGCTTCAAAAGCTTCATATCGACTTCTGCAACATCATCAAAATCCTGATTGACGATTTTAATTTCCGTAGAAAGCTCTTTTTGAATGCGATTTAAGATATCTAATCCTCTTCTCCCCCGATTTCTTTTTAAGCTATCAGAAGAATCTGCGATATGCCTGAGTTCTTCAAGAATAAATTCAGGGATAATGATAGGTCCTTCAATAAATCCTGTTTGTACAATATCAGCAATCCTTCCATCAATAATCACGCTCGTATCGAGAATTTTCGGGCAAGAGGCTCCTCCCTTTTTATGAGTTCCTTTTTCCTTTCCGGAAACATTTTTCTTAAACAGTAGCGTTAGATTCAACAATTCTTCTCTTTTGGTCGTCGCAATGCTTACGCCTAAATATCCTAGGAAAATGTATAAGATGACAGATAGAACGGAACCTACAAGGAAAATGGGAATTTGCATCAACAATTGACTAATCAGATATGCAATGAGCAATCCGATGATTAATCCGATTGAACCAAATGCAACATCTGCTGCCGGAAGTTTTAGAATTTCTCCTTCCAATTTACTTGCTGAATGCAATCCTTTTTTCATAAGCCAGGGAGTAATAAGGAAAAATATGATTGCACCTGCCAACACGCCAATCCCTGATATAATCAACCTGATGATTGGAGTGATGGCGGGAATATAGACCCAATCCTGCACTTCGGCAAATCTAATCAAAAGAACCGAAATTGCATAACCAGCCAACGCTCCTGCCAGTGTTAACGCTCCGCGGATAATTTTTTGAAACATCCTTCCACCTCCTTCCCTAACAGTATAACCAGTTTCATTCCATTTTATAACTGGATGACACAAAATTCATTTCTCTATCGAATCTCTATCGAAATGGGAAGTTTTTTCTCCATCCGGAACATGCTTGTCAAAATCCACTTCGTTGGCACATATTTATTGAACAGCTTCATTGATCAATTCTTCCGCATCCTTTTCCTCAATCCCTCTTGCTAATACAAGTTCACTGATCAAAATCTGTTTTGCATTGGAAAGCATTTTTCTTTCCCCTGTAGAAAGCCCTTTTTCTTTTTCCCTAAACATTAAATTTCTAACAACAGATGCTACCTCATAAATATCCCCGCTTTTGATCTTGTCTAGATTCGCTCGATATCTTCGATTCCAATTCTGAGGCATTTTAGAAGTATCGTCATGTAAAACTGCAAGCACTTGATCAACTTCCTTCAAGGAGATTACTTCTCTTAGCCCAATACTTCCTACGTTATCGAGGGGTATCATTACCTTCATGTCTCCTAGGGGAATTCTCATAATATAATATTTCCTCTTTTTCCCCAATATCTCTTTCTCTTCTATTGCCTCTATAATACCCGCTCCATGCATCGGGTAAACAACTTTATCACCGATATTAAACATGTTGGCAAACCTCCTAATTCTACATCCCTCTATATATTTAAGTGATATATTTAGTATACAGAAAATCCCTTACTTTGTCAAGAAATCCTATATTTTATCATACGATTTTTGAAATGTCAACTTATTTGCTTCACTTTTCTTAGGATTTTTTGCCTAACGGGCTCATCCAGAAATGAACCACTTTTTTCAGATATTTTTCTTCCTAAAAAGCTGTCTACCACATATGTCTGTCCATCAAAACTTGTTCCTGTATCCTCCTCAAACCTTCTTTGATCGCTCTTGCCCGAACTTCCCCGATCCCTTCCACATCATCTAATTCATCAATCGAAGCTTTTAATATATTTTGAAATGCTTTGAACCGTTTAATCAGATTTTGTACAACCGTTGCCGGTATCCTGGGGATCTTATTTAATATCCGGTAGCCTTTTGGGAATACAGGCATATCCAGCAAGCTATCTAGACTCCCGCTATATCCTAGCATCTTCCCAATATGATGCAGATCCAAAAGCTCTTCTGAAGTTAAATTCTTAATTTTTCTATTGATTTCTTCATATGCAGATGCATCTTCCATCACCATATAATCCCGAATCACATTTTTTCCATCCTCTTCAACATTCTCCAACAATTCTTCCAATTGCATATTGACGAGACGGCCTTCTGTCCCCAACTCATTGATAAACTTATCGATTTCCTCCACAACCCGCATAACCATTTCCGTCCGCTGTAAAACAGTGGCCACATCATGTAATGTCACTAAATCTTCGAACTCCAAAGCACTCAAACTGATCATCGACTGATCCAATACCTGTTTGTATCGCTCAAGGGTCTGAATCGCTTGATTGGCCTTCGTAAGAACTTTATTTGTATCTTGGATCACATGCTTTGAATACCCTTTGTAGATCGTAATCACATTTCTCCGCTGAGAAATGGATATCACAATCCAGCCTGTCTGTCTTGCAACCCTTTCAGCCGTCCGATGCCGAATTCCTGTTTCTGATGAAGGGATGGATGGATCCGGAATCAATTGAGCATTCGCATATAATATTTTTTTTGCATCGGAACTTAATATAATCGCACCATCCATCTTTGCCAATTCATATAAATAAGAAGTCGAAAAATCAATGTTTATATAAAAACCTCCATCTACGATGTTCGTGACTTCTTTATCATCGCCGATAACGATCAATCCGCCTGTTTTTGCTCTTAGTATATTTTCCAAACCTTCCCTTAATGATGTTCCTGGTGCCAACATCTTGAGCGCCTCTATCATATCTTCTTCTTTGGTCCTAATTTCTCTAGCCAATTGCGTTGCCCTCCCAATTCAAGTGAAATATCCTTTTTTATTTTACTATACCAATATATTCCTTTCTATAGGATAACTGCTTTATCTTTGTAAAATTTTAATATTTTTTTGGTTGGAACATCCATTCAATCGCTTCCCGCAGTGTGCTTACTCCTATCAACTTCATTTTGCAATCTTGTTTTATATTTTTGAGGCTCTTTTCAGGAAGGATACATTTTTTAAATCCCATTTTGGAAGCTTCTTTTATCATCTTTTCCAGATTCGAAACAGAGCGCAACTCTCCCGTCAATCCAATCTCCCCTGCTGCCACCGTCGTAGTCGTCGCCGCAGGGATTCCCTTAAAGCTTGAATAAATCGCTAATGCTACTCCTAAATCCGATGACGTTCCCTCCGGTTTCAATCCCCCGGCCACATTCACATAAACATCTTGATTGACAAGAGGAATTCCTATCTTTTTTTCCAGCACTGCTAAAATTAGATTCAATCGATTGATGTCAATTCCAATCGCTGTACGCCTTCCAAAATTCAAATTGGTGGGCACCACCAAAGCCTGAATTTCAACTAACAAAGGCCTGCTCCCTTCTAAGCTGGCAACCACAACTGCTCCTTCTGTATCCGTATGGATTCCCTCTAAAAATATCTCCGATGGATTGGGTACCTGTACCAATCCTTCTTCTTTCATTTCGAAAACCCCGATCTCACTGGTTGGTCCAAAACGATTCTTAAAGGCTCGGATAACCCGAAGCTCCTGACCTCTCTCGCCGCTGAAGTGCACAACGGTATCGACAAGATGCTCTAATACCCTTGGCCCTGCTATTTCTCCGGTCTTTGTGACATGTGCAATCATAAACACAGGAATCTTTTTCATCTTTCCAATCCGCACAATATGATTTGCACACTCCCTTACCTGAGAAACGCTTCCCGGTGCAGAAGATAATTCCGGCGTAAAGAGTGTTTGTATCGAATCAATAATCACAAACACGGGTTTATAATCTTCAATATACTGCTCGATCACATGCACATTGGTTTCTGAAACAACCATCAGCGCATCTGCAATCGCATGCAATCGTTCGGCGCGCATTTTAATCTGTTCCTCTGATTCTTCCCCTGAAACATATAATACGGTTCCATATTGTTTTGCGATTTCATATCCGGTTTGTAAAATCAGTGTCGATTTTCCAATTCCCGGTTCTCCTGATAAAAGGGTCACGGATCCTAAAACCAATCCACCGCCGATGACTCGATTCAATTCCTGGATATGGGTATCCAATCGGTCATACATACCGGATCGGATCGAACCGATGGCGTGAGGTTTTTCTGAACTCGTTATGACGGCTTTTGCGAGTTTTTCTCTCGTGTCCCGCTCTTCTACCATGGTGTTCCAGCTACCGCAAATGCACTGCCCCATCCATTTTGGGCTTTCATAGCCGCATTCCTGACAAACAAAAATCGTTTTCTCTTTTTTGCGCATCCTGTTCCCCCTATGGCATATTCTACTTACAAGAAACTATTTCCTATCCTTCATTATTTTATACCCATTCCCATATACTGTAAAACTCTACTGAAAAGGAAAGCCCTTGAAAATCCAGGGCTTCCGTAAAAGCAAAATATCCTGCTATTTCCCACAATATCTTGCACCTTTCAAATCGGGTTCCAATACTTTGATTTCCCAATTCCCTTCCAAATGCTTCAGCACTCCTATCATCGCTTGCTCAAAATCAGTATTTTGTTCATCGATCACCGCCATCAGCGTAGAACCGGAGCCGCTGATGACTTCTGCCTTCGAGCCAAAATTTTTGGCCGCATCAAATATTTGTTCCATCTGCGGGATCAGCATCCCGCGGTAAGGCTGATGAATCCTATCTTCCATTGCAATCCTCAATTTTTCTGTTTCCCCGTTATTCATCGCTGCGATCAGCATCGCAACCCGTCCAATATTAAATATACAATCCTGCCGCTTATATTTTTGCGGGAGCACTTCCCTTGCCTCAGAAGTTGAAACAGAAAAATCGGGAATAAAAATCGCAAATCTTAAACTTTTCGGGACATTCACTTTTGAATAAATGACCTGTCCTGCTTCATAGACGGATGCAGTCATTCCTCCTACAATCGCCGGAACGACATTATCCGGATGCCCTTCCATTTGGGTACCGATTTGAATCATATCCTCAGCGCTCAGCGCACCATCCAAAAAACGATTCGCAATCATCAACCCCGCCACGATACAAGCTGCACTGCTTCCTAAACCCCTGCTCATAGGAATATGGGTTTGTGTCCATATCCTGATTTTGGGGAATGGGCATCTATATTTTTCCAATACTTTTTTTATCGTCTGATATAGCAAATTTTCTTCCAGAAAAGTTTCTCTTAAACCGTCGATTTCAATTTCGCAAGAAGCTTTTTCGATTGTATAGCGATTATACAGTTTCAGCGCCATTCCCAGCACATCATATCCAGGTCCCATATTTGCCGTTGTGGCAGGTACGATTACTTGAAACATTTCCACCCATCCCTATCTGCTTTTCTATGCAAATTCATCTCAAAAAATAATCCGTCAACTTATACCCTGCATCAAAATATACTCCTGATTTTTGAGCGGCTTTTTCGCTGAAGCGATGCTGCGGATTCATCTGCTCTTTTGTACTGTCATAAATGACAAAAGGAACTGGATCCGCCGTGTGTGTCCGAATCGATAAAGGGGTTGGATGATCGGGAAGGATCAGGATCTTATAGGTTTCTCCCCATTCATCTAATTTTTCTACAATCGGTTTGACCACTTTCTTGTCGATCAATTCCATCGATAGGACCTTGTTTACATAATCCCCTTGATGTCCGCATTCATCCGGCGCTTCGATATGAACATATACAAAGTCCTGTCCTTTTTCCAACTCTTTGATCGCTGCAGCCGTTTTTCCCTCAAAATTCGTGTGGATATTTCCTGTAGCTCCCTCAACATCTATCGATCTTAACCCAGCACAGATTCCTATTCCTTTGATCAAGTCTACCGCTGAAATAACGGAGCCCTTTAGCTTGTATTTTTCATAAAAAGAATCCAGTATCGGTTTTTTTCCTTCTCCCCAAATCCAGATCGAATTTGCAGGTTTTAAACCTCTTTCTATCCTGCTTTTATTGAGCGGATGATCTTTTAAAATCCGGTTGCTTTGGAGCATCATATTGAGAATGACGTCTTTCGAAGATCCTTTCGGCAGATAGCTTTCAATTTTTCGCTCTAAAATATCATGGGGAGGAGTCAATTCAAAATCATCCGGTCCATTGTGCCAGACCACGACATGCCGAAAGCTTACGCCTGGATAAAACCGAATTTCTTCCGTCTGCATTTCTTTTGCCAGATCTTGAATCAGCACTTTTGCTTCTTCCGTCGTGATCTCCCCTGCGCTATGATCCAGCATCGTTTTTTTCGTATAATCTTCTTCATCAGACAATGTGACCAAATTGCACCGGAACGTAATATCCGTCTCCAATAAGTCAATTCCAATGCTGACCGCTTCAAGAGAAGAACGTCCTGTATAATATTTCTGGGGATCATATCCCATCACAGAAAGATTTGCAATATCACTGCCAGGAGCCATATGATCAGGAATTGTTTTTACGAGCCCAATCTCTCCTCTCATCGCCAATCCATTCACAGTAGGAATATCCGCACAATCAAGAGGGGTTCGATTGTTGAGTTGCTCTACTTTTTCATCTGCCATCCCATCCGGTACGATCATAATATATTTCATCGCTGATTCTCCTTTGCAAATATTTCATCAGATATAAATCATTCAATAGGATCTATTATATCAAAAAACATGGAAATGGAAAACCAGCTCGAAAAGCTAGCACAAAAACTGCTGCAACTTTTTCTGCAGCAGTTTTTTATTTAGCTCACAGCGGTTCGTTTTCTCATCACAATTTTCTCATCCGCTACGTCGACGAGGATTTCATCATCTGTGGAAATATTCCCTTTTAATATTTCTTCCGAAAGTTCATCTTCTACCATCCTTGTAATCGTACGCTTTAGAGGTCTGGCTCCATATTCCGGATCAAACCCCTTTTCTCCGAGAAATTTCTTAGCCGCCTCGGTCACTTCGATGTGGATATTGAGGACCGCCATTTTCTTTTCCAAATCCCTTACCATCAAATCCACAATCTGATAAATATGTTCTTGTTCCAAAGGATGGAATACAATCACTTCATCGATTCGGTTTAAAAATTCCGGTCGGAATGTTTTTCTCAATTCCTCCATGATATTTTCTTTCATTTTTTCATAAGCATCTTTTTTCTCATCTTCTACAGCACCTGCAAATCCTAATGTCCTCTGGCGGCGAATGGTGCTGGCGCCTACATTGGAAGTCATGATGATCACCGTATTTTTAAAATCTACCACTTTTCCTTTTCCGTCTGTCGCCCTGCCGTCATCCAATATTTGAAGCAGTACATTGAAAACATCCGGATGGGCCTTTTCGATTTCATCGAATAAAATAACGGAATACGGTTTGCTTCTCACTTTTTCTGTCAGCTGCCCACCTTCTTCATATCCAACATATCCGGGAGGCGCTCCGATCAATCGAGCTACCGTATGTTTTTCCATATATTCAGACATATCAATTCGAATCATCGCATCCGCATCACCAAACAGAGCCTCTGCCAATGCTTTTGAAAGTTCTGTTTTCCCAACTCCTGTAGGGCCTAGGAATATGAACGAACCGATAGGACGTTTCGGATCTTTGATGCCCACACGAGCCCTTCGGATTGCCCTCGATACCGCTTCGACCGCTTCATCTTGTCCGATAACCTTTTCATGAAGAATTGATTCCATCTTCAGCAATCTTTGTGATTCTTCTTCTGCCAATTTGCTTACAGGGATCCCCGTCCAATTCGATACCGTCTCGGCGATCTCTTCCTCTCCCACCGTTATTTGATCCGTTTGCACTGTTTTCCATTTGTCTTTTTGCTTGTTTAACTCCTCTTTAATTTGTTTCTCTTGATCTCGGATGACAGCAGCCTTTTCAAAGTCTTGCGTGCTAACCGCTTCTTCCTTCTCCTTTGCCAGTTCTTCCAGCTTTTCTTCTAATGTTTTTAGCTCCGAAGGTTGAGTGACTGCCTTTAAGCGCACCTTAGAAGCAGCTTCATCCATCAGGTCCACCGCTTTATCCGGTAAGTATCTGTCCGTAATATAACGGTGAGAAAGTCTTGCCGCAGCTTCAAGCGCTTCATCTGTAATTTTGACGCGATGGTGTGCTTCATATCGATCGCGCAATCCCTTCAATATCTCTATCGTCTCTTCTACAGTTGGCTCTTCTACGTGAATTGGCTGAAATCTTCTTTCCAATGCAGCATCTTTCTCGATATGTTTTCGATATTCATCAATTGTCGTCGCACCGATGGCCTGTAGCTCGCCCCTTGCCAATGCCGGCTTTAGTATATTGGATGCATCGATAGCCCCTTCCGCTGCACCGGCTCCAATGATCGTATGCATCTCATCGATGAATAAAATCACATCTCCTGCCTGCCGGAGCTCTTCCATTACCTTTTTTAACCTTTCTTCAAATTCCCCTCTGTATTTTGCTCCTGCCACCATAGAAGCCATATCTAAAGAAACAACCCGTTTATCTTTCAAAATTTCCGGAATATTTCCCTCTACAATTCGCTGTGCAAGTCCTTCTGCGATCGCTGTTTTCCCTACACCAGGTTCCCCAATCAGACAAGGATTATTTTTTGTTCTTCTGCTGAGTATTTGAATCACACGTTCAATTTCCCTCTCTCTTCCAATAACCGGGTCCAATTTCCCCTCTCTTACCATCTCTGTTAAATCCCTTCCGTACCGATCGAGTGTAGGGGTATTTTGGCGATTTGCTACATAATGTTCTGTATTATCCATTGCGTCTTTGGCCGGTGAACCTCCTAATTGTTTCAAAATCTCTTCTCTCACTTTTGCAAAATCAATCCCGGCCTCCAACAAAATTCTAGCCGCGATCCCTTCTCCTTCACGGATCAGTCCTAAAAGCAGATGTTCTGTTCCGACATAATTGTGATTTAGATTTCTCGCTTCTGCAAAGCTCAATTCGAATATTCTTTTCGTTCGAGGTGTAAATCCTAACAGTTCCGCTCCTGCTTGAGAACCTAAACCCACTGCCTGAATTATTTTTTGCCTTACCCATTCTTCTGTAATACCCATTTGATTTAATGTTTTTGCAGCAATACCTTCTCCTTCACGGATCAGACCTAAAAGCAGATGTTCTGTTCCGACATAATTGTGGTTTAATTTGCGAGCACTGTCCTGCGCCAATACAATTGCTTTCTGCGCTCTTTCTGTAAACCTTCCAAACATCGCCATGATACCACCTCCAAATCTCGTTTCTTTTTTATCTTTAT
>JAMNXX010000147.1 GCA_023623095.1 Bacillota bacterium
ATAGAAATTTTGGCAAATATACTGATATTATTATATCTCATTCTATTTAACAAGGCCAATCCATGTCAAAAAATAGGACATCTTTCCTATTTTTGTTTGAAAATAAAATTTGCCCCCATTTATAAAAAATGGAGGCTTTATAAACTCTGTTTCCACTAGTGAAGCGGGATATCGATCCTCTTATTAAAAGATGTAATCGAAGTCATACGCTCAATATATAACTGATAAGTTTTTCCTGTTCCCGGGAAATGCAATGTACGGGTATGCAGAATGCTGCCGTCAGCAAGCTTTTCGCGACTATCGCCATCTGTCCTTTCCAATTCTACTTTATTGCCGTCTATAAAAAGATATACTCTTGTCAAAACAGTGCCTTCTTTCGTCGTAATCGTAATATCTGTAGCCCCATTGGATTCAACTACTTTGTTTATGATTATATTTTGATCGAGGACTTTCACAGATTGTGCTTCTTGATCTTTTTGAAGATGAATTTTCTGATTTACATCATAATCTGCTGAAAAGCTTTCAACTTTTATTTGAAGGGACTGCAGATTTTCAGGAAGGGGATCAAATTCATGGTGAAAAGTAATTCCTTTTTGATCGGTACGCATCCCCATCCCTTGAGATAACAACTCTTTTCCATTTGCAATCAATTTGATATCAAGGTGGTTGAACCGCAGTCGCTCTCCCTTTAAATGATCTTTCACCAGTTCGATGGTATTTTGTATCGAACCCTTGATGACGGTGCAAGTAGGGGACGCAAGGATCGATTTGAATCGGATATTTCTTCCTCCGAATTTCACAGATTGATTGATTGTTTTTTTCAATGTATGTCTCATTGCCTTGTTCCTGTCCAGCTTAAAAACAATTTCCCCTTTCTCCTCAACATTCTCCTCCATCAATTCAAATTGAAACCGCAGTTTTTGTTCAAGAAAAAAGGGGGATTTAAAGCTTGCAAGCCATTTTATTTCTGTATTTTCCTCATTGATTTCCCCTTGACCGCTTTCCATATCATAGGTTCCAAACAACCCTTTCATGCGCATAGGAGCTCTAAAATGAACAGCATCTGCTTTCCCTTTCGGATCTTTTATCGTATAAAATACCAATATCTGATTTTCATCAAGCATAATTCCATCTAAAGTAACCGTTACACCGTTTTTAAAAGTATGGCTTTTCCCGATTGCCTGACCTTTCCCAAGCTCATTCAATTGCTTTAAGTTCCCATTCATAAGCGGTTCATATCCAATAAGCCTTTTCCCATAGAATGCTAAGGTATCCAAATTATATCCTATCAAGAATACAACGAGACAAGCTGCAGCAATTCTTTTTATCCATTTTTTTCTCTTTACCCTTGCGGAAGAACATTTATTTAATGAATTTCTCAATCTTTCCTCTAACTCTTCCGGAACCTCTATTTCATCGAATTTCATTTTTCCTTCACGCAGCAGTTCTTCAATTTTTTTCATAAACTTCACCCCCAAAACACGCCTCCATTTTTTTAAGCGCATTAAAAATACGAGACTTTACTGTTCCTAATGGTATCTTTAATATTCGAGAAATCGTTTCATAATCTAAATCTAAAAAGTACCGGAGCCTGATAACTTCTTGGTGTTTTTCGCTTAATTGAGATAGGCATCTTTCCAATAAAATCTGATCCTCTTTTTGCTGAAACTCACACCTGGCAACTTGTTCTTCAATCATATCCAGAGAAATTATTTTTCTTTTGTTTTTCAAAATTCTCTTGCAGCAGTTTACCAAAATCGTTTTGCTCCAGCTATAAAAAGCGGATTCCTTTCTCAGGTGATAAATACGTTCATATACGATGATAATCATCTCTTCCATCGCATCCAATGCATCCTCTTTATTTTGCAGATATAGATATGCCAATTTATAATAATCCTGCTTTTGTGCAAGAATCAATTCAAGCAAAGCATCTTTATCTCCCTTTTTTGCTTTTTTGACTAAGTTCAGAATATCCACAAAAACACCTCTCTTTCATTTATAAGAGCCTCCCATTGCATCAAAAGTTCATTTCAATAAAGATTTTTCATCCAAAATAAAAAAATCCCTGCCCGGATCGAAATATTTAAAAAATAAACGGATTGAGCCAAACTATCCGCTTTTGCATGACAAAAACAACGATATAAAAAGGGAGAAGCTATAAAAATTTTGTTCTTTTTATTCTTTTTGTTCTTTTTGTTATTTTTGTTATTAATATAACAAAAATCATGATACAATAGGGTTAGATAGGGGAATATATAAAATAGAACGGAATTTCCTCCAGTTTCCATATCGAATTTCTGTTACAGGCAGCGAATACGAAATGAGGTGCTTTTATGGATATATGCAAAAATATTCTCATATTTGTACTTATTCTTTCTTTCTTGACATTCAGCCTATACGGATGCGCTGCAAATCAGCCGGCATCCAGTGTAAAACCATATATACCGGATGAAGAAATCACCTTTTTTATCGCGTCAGATATTCATTACCTGGATCAAAGTCTAACGGACGGCAAAGAGGCCTTTCAATCGTTTATTTGGTCCGGTGATGCAAAACATCTGGATTATATCGATAATATCTTGGATGCATTTACCTCTAATATCGAGAAAGAAAAACCGGATATACTGATTATCTGTGGAGATTTAACAAATAACGGAGAAAAAGCAAGTCACCAAACCCTTGCCAAAAAACTAAAAAGGATCCAGGAAATGGGCACCTCTGTATATATCATTCCCGGAAATCACGATATATCCAATCCTTGGGCAAGGTGCTTTGAATCTACCGGCCAGTATCCTGTAGAAACGATATGTGATAAGGGATTTCGCGAAATTTACGGAGAATTTGGATATAACGAAGCGATTTCAAGAGATGAACATACATTAAGTTATCTTGCAGCCCCTTCGGAAAATCTTTGGCTGCTGATGCTCGACAGCAATCAGTATAAAAACAATATGGAATCAAATTGTCCGAATGCTGACGGTACAATCAACCCCAAAACCATCCCATGGATCAAAAAATGTTTAAAGATGGCCGACAAAAAAAATGCACAGATCATCGCAGTGATGCATCATAGTTTATTGAACCACAATGATTTAAAAAATCAAAATTGTACCATCGCAAATAAAGAAGATGTTTTAAAGCTGTTCCGAAAATATAATGTTCAGCTGACATTTACCGGACATATCCATGTACAGCATATCGCAACCTGTGAAAAAGGCAAATATCCCATCTACGATATCGCCACAAGCTGCCTCGCTGTATATCCTCAAAAATATGGGATATTGAAATACTCCTCAACCCAAGGCTTTCACTATCGAACGGCTCAAGTTGATTTGGAAAGATGGGCAAGGGAGAATGGCATTCCGGATGAAGAAATCAAGCGCTTTCGGGAGTATTCCAAGAGCTTCTTTTCAGAAGCAGCTCTTCGGCGAGCCCATAACCTTTTGCGCAATTTATCCGATTATAGCGGAGAAGAAAAACAACTAATGGCTGAAACGCTGGCAACGCTGGATGTAGAATATTTTCAGGGCACACTGAATATCGACGATTTTAAAAATACTCCGGGATACCGTTTATTGGAGAAAGCCAATCCTTGTATTTTAAAGCGATATCAGGCTGCAGGATATAAAAATATCAATAATCTCGAACTGTCGGTTCCAATCATCCGCTAATTCCCTTTGTTATTTTTTTATCAAGCTCTTCGACAGCTTTTTTCGCAAATTTCCATTCGGATATATAAAGCGCGTCTCCAAATTTGAGGGAATGCTAAGCCCGATTCCCCCTTCTTTGGGATTTTTTTAACATCTAAAAGAACCTATGCGAAGTATCGGAAAGCAACAGACTGAAATAAACGCAATAAATTCTTTAATATCTAAGTAGCCTATGCAAACACATAGCTTTGAGCAAATAAAAAGCTGGAAAACATGAGATTCCCAGCTTGACGGTGTTTTTCTTCTTTTACTGTTTATCCAATACAGTGTTTATTGCTGCTTATATTGAGGCTCCTGTTCCTCTATATATTTCTGCCTTCCTTGTAATTTTACAAGCGCATCGTCAAATGTATTTGCCAGCTCTTGAAAAGTCTGCTTTGCAGCTTCATCCTGCGTTTCCAATGCAAATGTCTTCATCGTAGCAGCTGCGCTTTGTACAGTCGCAATTGCCTTTGCCATTTGCGTTCCCACAGTCATGGAAAATCACCTCCCTTCACGGATACTATCCTTTGGGCTTAAATATCAAAGATGCCAAAAAGCCGAATATGATTGCAGATGAAATCCCTGCACTCGTGATCTCAAAGATACCCGTAAGCACTCCAATGATCCCAGTCCGTTTTGCTTCCTGCAGTGCACCCTGTACCAATTGATTCCCAAAACTGCTGATCGGTACGGAAGCTCCTGCCCCTGCAAAATCCACAAGGCGATCATACAAGCCCAGCCCGCCGAGAATCGCCCCAACAACTACAAGCGTGCACGTCGTATGAGCAGGCGTTAGTTTCAATCCATCCATAAGCAGCTGCCCGATGACACAAATCAGCCCTCCAACGATAAAAGCCCATAGGAATTTTTCCAATTGAAAACCTCCTCACATTTCTATGGATACTGCATGCGCAATGCACGGAATGCTTTCTTTTTGTTGATAGGACATCGGAGAAAGCAATGCTCCTGTTGCGACGACCAAAATCTTTTTTAGTTCCCCTTTTCGCATGCGGTTTAAAAAATGTCCAAATGTTGTTGTGGCAGCACAAGCGCAACCGCTCCCTCCTGCCTGAACAGGCTGATCCTCTTGGTAGATCAGGATTCCGCAATCCGTTAATTTTTCTTCCGGGATATGGATCCCATGCTTTTTCAGTAAATCTCCTGCAATGCGATGTCCTACTTTTCCTAAGTCTCCTGTCGCAATCAAGTCGTATTCTGAAGGATCAATATCCAGATCCCGGATATGCGCCTCAATCGTATCCACCGCTGCCGGAGCCATGGCAGCTCCCATATTAAAGGGATCGGACAGCCCCATATCCACGATACGTCCAATCGTAGCACAAGTAACCCTCGGCCCCTCGCCTTCCTGCGCTACGATAGCTGCACCTGCTCCTGTTACCGTCCATTGTGCTGTCGGAGGTTTTTGTGACCCATATTCAGTAGGATAGCGGTACTGTTTTTCGGAAGCCGCATTATGGCTGGACGTCCCTACAAGAACAAATTCTGCAAAACGGCTGTCCACCATTAGGGAGGCCAGGGCTAATCCTTCCATAGAACTGGAACAGGCCCCGTAAATTCCTATAAACGGAATGCCGAGCGTCCTCGCTGCAAAATTGCTGGGGATGATCTGATTGATCAGATCTCCGCTTACAAAGATTTGTATGTCTTCCTTTTTGAGTCCTGCTTTTTTAATTGCTGTTTCACAGGCTTCTTCCAGCAGTTTTTTTTCCGCCTTTTCATAGCTATCTTGTCCCAGCCACAAATCGCCATGCAGCAAGTCAAAATCTTTTGCCAATTTGCCTTTGCTTTCAAATGGCCCTCCTACCGCTGCAGAAGAAATGATAACAGGCCGGTTTTCAAAAACCCATGTTTGATGTCCCTGTAACATTTACATACCACCTAACATTTCAATCGTCACTTTGATGATTGCCACCACAAAAGCGGAAAACACACCGTATACGATAACAGGTCCGGCAATTTTAAACATATTTCCTCCGACGCCCAATACAAATCCTTCGCTTCGATGCTCGATTGCTGCAGATGCAATCGTGTTTGCAAATCCCGTAACCGGAATGGCTGTGCCGGCTCCGGCCCATTGGGCGATATGATCGTAAAACCCCAGACCCGTAAAAAGGACAGAAAGAAATATTAAAACAGAAGAAGTAGGACTTCCTGCTGTTTTTTCATTAAAATCGAAATATGTCATAAAAAACCATATAAGCCCCTGTCCAATCGTACAAATGATTCCGCCCACGAGAAATGCCTTCAGGCAATTTTTAAATATCGGACGCTTCGGTTCTCTGGCAGAAGCGAAATCCTGGTATTCCTGCTGTGTAGGCGTTAATTTCTTTCTTTTTTTGTTTGACATAAAAACACCCTCTATCGCAGTAAATATGGTTCTAATTTCTCCATCAACTCTTTTAGTTTTTCAGCATTTTTTGTATACATCGCCTTCGCTTCTTTATCTTCCGTTTCTAATGCAAATGTCATTAAGTTTGCTTGGGATTTTTCAATATTGGCATAAACCATTTCCTTGACTTTCGGCTGCGGGAGCTCGATGGCATCGTCAAAAAGGTCTAAATACAAATCTCCTGACGAATCTACCTGACCTAAAAATACATTGTCCAAAGAAACACCCATATTTTCCAGCTGAATACACAGCCATTCCCGATTGAGCCCTAAAGAAGCCAGCGGCTCATTTAAAATATTTCCATCCAAAATAACGGTTTGAGGCTCTGCCTGAGGGGCAACCTTTATCGATAAGTCATGAGGAGTGACAGGTTTTTTGTCTGATTTGAGAAAAACATTAATATCTCCTGTATTTTCTAAAACAGCAAATTCTACATCTGCCAGATTAAAGGCGTCTTTATAGCGCAGTTCCCGCAGGAGTTCTTCTCCGGTCAACCTTTCTTTCTGCAAATTTTCTTCCATGATTTTTCCATGTTTGATCAGTACCGTTTCCTTGCCATGGATCAGATCATGAAACCATTTGCTTTTCATCGATAAATAATCTACGGCAATACTAAAAATCACCCATACTCCTATTGCAATCAAACCATTGACGAGATTGGGAATCACATTGACAGAAATTAGCGCTGCAATAATGGCAAGAACATGGTAGATGATAAATCGATAGGGTGGTACGCGCGCAATATTTCTCTTCCCCAAAATTCGGGCAAGGAATATTATGAGGATAAATAAAGATAGGGACCGAATCAATACTTGCATCCAAAGTTGCATTCTCCCCACTCCTTAATTTCCCTTATATTGGGGTTCTTGAAATTCTAAAACTTGTATTCTTTTTTCCAGATCCTGAATGATCGCTTCGGTAGTTTCTAAAGCTTCCAAAAAAACAGATTCCGTTTCTTTGTCACGGGTCTGGGTGGAATAAAGGCGCAAAGTACCCTGTACTCCTTTTAAACTGGCTAATGTCTGTTTGACTTGTGAAACAACTGTCATCGAAAATTCCTCCATTTCGTATATTATTTTGACTCGTTTAAAACCATTTATGTGTGAAAAAGGAATACAATATTTGGCTGTTTCCCATAAAAGACCAAGGCGAAATCATCTAAATATTGAAAAAAATTTAAAAAATGGCTATACTTGATTTGAACGGAAATCCTTTAAAAAAATAGACGAAAATGGATTATTTCAATCAAAAAATCTAATTTTTGTCTTTAAATTATTCATAGGAATCACTTATCTGCAAAGCATATCTCATTTTTAATCCATATGCTCCAATATATTCTGTCTCTCATGCATTCGCATTCACTTTTTCCCTAAAACAATACTTCCTAATCAAATCATTTTACAAAGTACTTGATGACATTCTTCCGTTTCCGATGCGCCTTATATTTTATAGAATTTTCAAATTCTTTAAAAAAGGAGTGGGATCATGCCAAAAGAAAACTTGGATTTTTTAGATGCTCCTCATGTGGGATTGGCAGAATTGGAGGTCGCTTTCCCGGAAAAGGAGTTTAAAGAACGCTTAAAAAAGATACAGGCTGTAATGGCAAGAGAAGGAATCGACACATTGTATCTAACCGCTCCGGAAAGCATGTACTATGTCACAGGCTATAACGCTTGCTGGTACAAAGTAGGAGCGCCTCCTGCTTGGGAGTATGCAATGGCTACAGGAGTCGCCGTTCATGTGAACGGAGAAAAACCCATCCTGTTCGATATCCCGGATGAAGAAGATGTGGCACACACGACGACCCTCGGTACGATCATCAAGATCGTCAATGATATCCCTGGGGCAGAAATGTATGATAAAACATTTGAATTTGAAGCTTCAGAAGACAAAGGCTTTTTAGAGCTGGTGGCCGATATTTTGGAATCGGAAGGCTGGACAAAAGGAGTCATTGGATTAGAGCTTGGCTGCTATCGCCCCAGTCCGAGGGTAAGTAAAATCTTTCAAGAGATCTTAGAAAAAAAAGGAGGCCGCATCGTCGATGGAACCCATATCGTCAGAGAAGTGCGAAAATACAAATCTCCTTTGGAAATCAAGTATACGGAGATCGCTTCCCGCATCGCAGATATCGGGTATCGCGCAGCCGTGGAAGCCACAGAACCGGGAATAACGGAGCTGGAATTGCACGGGATCATGACCCTCGCAATGCAGAAAGCAGGAGGAGAAAATGCCGGGCTTCTCAATCCAATCCGTTCCGGGATTCGTTCAAGCAGTTTTCACCTGCCTACTTCAAGGAAAAGGATCATGGTGGGGGATACGATCAATATCGACTTATGCGGCGTCTATAACCGCTATCATTCGAACATCGCCCGTTCCTATTGTGTAGGAAAACCGGATCGAAAATTTGAATATCTTTACAATGTAGGCGTTGAAGCGATGCACTTCATTCAAAACATCTTAAAACCTAATCTGTCCGTAAAGGATTTCTCAGCCAATGTAAAAGATTTCTATATGAAAAAAGGTGTATGGGAACACCGCTATTGGGTAGGAGGCTATGAACTCGGAATCGCCTTTCCTCCGGACTGGGTATGAGCTTACGTTTATGATCCCGATGAAGAAATCGGAGAGGAAGAACGTTTTGAACCGGGAATGGTGGTCAATTTTGAAAATGGATTTGGAATCATTGATACATTCGTATTTACAGAAACAGAAGCAAAAATATTGGGTGAAACCTCCTGGGAACTCCAGATACTTTAGTCGCTACAAAGGAGTGAGAATTTGAAAGCCGATCTCATATTGAAGAGCAAAACAATTTTTACTGCCACAGCACAAAGGCCCATCGACGGCTTTATCGCCATCAAGGGGAATAAGATTCTCGCTGTCGGCACAAAAGACGAATTCAATGATTGGAGGGGAAAAAATACACAGATAAAAGATTTTGGGGATCAGTTGATCTTGCCCGGATTTTGCGACAGCCATCTTCACCTCTTTTTAGGCGCTTTGGAAAATGACACCATCAATGTGGTCGATTCCAA
>JAMNXX010000324.1 GCA_023623095.1 Bacillota bacterium
TTTCAGGCGAAGTGAAAAAACCGCATACGATCGATCCGGAAAAATGCATTAAATGCGGAAAATGTGCACAAGTATGCCGATTTGGTGCAGTACAAGTCGAATAATTAGAATAGGAGGGAATTTTCATGGCAGAGATTCGATTAAATATCAACGGAAAAGAAGTTATCGGCTATGAAGGACAGACAATATTAGAAGTAGCCAAAGCCAATAACATTGAAATACCTACTCTTTGTTATGACGAAAGAGTTAAAATATATGGTTCCTGCGGTCTTTGCGTTGTAGAAGTTGAAGGAAATCCAAAACTTTTAAGAGCTTGTGCAACGCAAATTGCTCCAGATATGATCATTCATACCAATACCGAAAGAGTGAAAGGTTCAAGAAAAATTGCATTAGAGCTGTTATTATCCGACCACGTAGGAGATTGTCGTCCGCCTTGTGCTTTGGCATGTCCTGCACAAACAGACTGCCAAGGATATGTAGGATTGATCGCAAACGGTCAATATAAAGAAGCAGTAGAACTGATCAAAGAAAAATTACCGCTTCCTGCATCCATTGGACGCGTATGTCCGCATCCGTGCGAAGATGCTTGTAGAAGACAGCTTGTAGAAGAGCCTGTGTCGATTGCATGGTTAAAGAGCTTCGTTGCAGATATCGATCTGAAAAGTAAAGATGTATTTATGCCAGATATTAAACCTGCAACGGGAAAAACTGTTGCGATCATCGGCGGCGGTCCGGCAGGCCTTTCTGCAGCGTACTTCTTAGCAGCCGCAGGACATGATGTTACCATCTATGAAGCAATGCCAAAATTAGGCGGAATGCTCCGATACGGTATTCCTCAATATCGTCTTCCTAAAGAAGTTCTGGATGAAGAAATCGCTCTTATTGAAAAGTTAGGCGTCAAAATGATCACAAATACAAAAATCGGCAGGGATGTTTCCTTTAGCCATATCCGCAATTCTTACGACGCAGTTTTAGTTACAATCGGTGCATGGACGAGTTCAAAACTCAATTGCCCCGGAGAAGATCTGGAGGGCGTTGTCGGCGGAATCGATTTTCTAAGACAAGTATCCATGAATCAGCCTACACTGACAGGAAAGCGCATTGCAATCGTGGGCGGAGGCAATACAGCAATGGACGCATGCCGAACGGCAATTCGACTCGGTGCAGAAAAAGTATACAATATTTACCGTCGAACAAGAGCTGAAATGCCTGCTCAAGAAATTGAAATCATAGAAGCAGAAGAAGAAGGCGTCATTTTCAAACCATTAACCAATCCGATTGAAATTATCGGTGAAAACGGAAAAGTGACAAAAGTCAGATTGCAAAAAATGGAATTAGGGGAACCGGATGCAAGCGGTAGAAGAAGACCTATTCCAATTCCAGGGGCAGAAGAAGTTCTAGAGCTGGATGCAGTGATTGTCGCAATCGGTCAAGGTACTGATCCTACTGGATTTGAAGAAATTGAATTGACCAAAAAAGGAACCATCGCTGCAGACGAATTCACTTATCGCACAAATTTAGAAGGTGTATTCGCTGCCGGTGATGCTACAAATAAAGGTGCAGATATCGCTATCGCAGCCATTGGTGAAGCACAAAAAGCAGCTAATGTCATCTGCAGCTACTTGGATGGCAATATCATTCCTTATAAAAAGCCATATGTGGTAGAAAGAGACGATTTAACAGAGGCAGATTTTGCAGATAGAGAAAAAATATATCGTCCAACGATGGCACAGCTTTCACCTGAAGAAAGAAAGCACAATTTCAATGAAATCGTAGCCGGCTACACAGAAGAGCAAGCAAAAGCTGAAGCAATGAGATGTCTGGAATGCGGCTGCCACGACTACTTCGAATGTAAGCTGATTCAATATGCAAACGAATATGAGGTAGAACCGGAAAGATTTGAAGGAGAAGTGCATCATCGTGAGTTGGATGACACCCATCCATTCATCCACAGAAATCCCGATAAATGTATCCTGTGCGGCCTTTGCGTGAGGGTTTGCGACGAAGTCATGGGCAATACTGCTTTAGGGCTTGTTGACCGTGGTTTTGACACCATTGTGAAACCTGCTTTGGGCAAACCATTAAAAGAAACCGATTGTATCTCCTGCGGTCAATGCGTTGCTCTATGCCCAACGGGAGCATTAGGAGAAAAACTTTCTATCGACAAACCTCTTCCAATGAACACAAATGAAACGCATACAATCTGTTCACACTGCAGCGTAGGTTGCAACATCAACTTGACAAGCAAAGGAAATCTATTGGTTCGTGCGTTGCCTGAACCAAATAGCAAAGTGGATGATGGATTGCTCTGCGTAAAAGGACGATTCGGGTTCGATGTGGCACAAAAAAATACAAGATTAACAAAACCGCTTATACGAAAAAATGGAAAATTAGAAGAAGTCACATGGCAAGAAGCACTGTTATATATTACGAAAAAAGCACAAAGCTTGAGCGTACAAAACGGAAGCAATGCACTAGCAGTCTCTGTTTCTGACCGATATACCAATGAAGAAATCTATCTCGTATCTGAGTATGCGAAAAATCTATTGAAAACCGATCATATATGCTCTTTCAACAGCATCCATGGCGGTATCAAAGATGTACTCGGATATGATGCTTCCTCTAATACTTTCGAAGAACTGCTTTCAACCAATGTTATTTTGTTGGTTGGTTCCGATGTGATCAAAGATCACACCATTGCAGGCCTTAAGATCCGAAAAGCCGTAGAAAATGGAGCAAAACTCATCGTCATTAATCCTTGCTTCTCACAAGCTGATGAATGGGCTTACAAAACAATTCGTCCTGAAAACACTGTCCTATTCTTAAAGGAAATCCTCAAGGCATTGATCGACAGTGGATTTGCACCGAAAGCAGCAGACGGATTTGATGCTTTGAAAGAAAGCCTTGCATCCCTTCAAGTAAGTGATGCTGCAAAAGAAGTGGCAGAACTGTATGGCAAAGCGAAAAAAGCCATGATCGTATTCGATCAAAAAGGCGTTACGACAAATGCTGCAAAATTACTGGCAAATATGGCCGTTATCTCCGATCATATCGGCAAAGCACGAAGCGGCATTATCCAGCTCAAAGCCAACAGCAACAGCCAAGGTCTTGTAGATATGGGCGTAACAAAAGATCCGCAAGAGATTATCAACGGTATCAAAGATAAAACCATCAAAGGCCTTTTGGTATTTGGTGAAGATATCCCCCATGTAGATCTGGACAATTTAGAATTCCTAATGGTTCAAGATGCATACTTGACTGAAACTGCACAAAAAGCAGATGTTGTTCTACCAGGAGTAAGCTTTGCTGAATCAAAGGGTACCTTTACAAATACAGAGAGAAGAATCCAAAAGGTGCGTCAAGCAATTCCATCTCTACTCGGTTTCAGCAATTGGGAAATCATCAAAAACCTGGCCAATGTATCGGATATCACGATGAAATATGAAAATCCGGATGAAATATTCGCTGAAATTTCAAATCGCATTGCTGAATACTACCATGCAGATAAGGAAATTGAAAAAGGTGCTTTCTGGCCTGTAAACGGCAGCCCTGTCCTTTACGGAAACGGATTTAATTTCCCAGATAAAAAAGCAAAATTACAAGTCGTTTCTGACGGCCCACTATTTGCTGAAACAATCAACACAAATGCGCTCACAAACAAATTCGTTCAATATCTAGAAAAAGAAGAACTGCTCTAATCGAAATAAAAAGCTCTTTGTAAAGAATTCTTTACAAAGGGCTTTTCTTCTTCTAAAATAATATAATGGGTATATCCCTAAAAAAACGCATTGATTGAAGGGAGCTTTGAGCTAAAAGAAGGGAGAGGCTATAATTGAAGAAGCCAACAGTATTAACAATTTTAGATGGATTCGGCTGGAGTGATTCTGAATACGGCAATGCTGTTCGCCTCGCAAAAACTCCAAATCTGGATAAATATTTTCAAGAATATCCTCATACCATTGTTCGTGCAAGCGGTTTAGATGTAGGTCTCCCTGCCGGACAAATGGGCAATTCAGAGGTAGGTCATTTAAATATCGGTGCAGGAAGAATCGTCTATCAAGAAATTACAAAAATCAATCAATCTATTGAAAATGGTGATTTTTTTAAAAATCCCGCCTTCCTTGAGGCCATTGAAAATACAAAACGTCATCGCTCTGCACTTCACCTTTGTGGATTGCTGTCAGACGGCGGTGTCCACAGCCACAATACGCATTTATATGCTTTATTAGAACTTGCAAAAATTTCAGGACTTCAAGATGTATATATCCATGCTTTTTTAGATGGGAGAGATGTTCCCCCTTCCAGTGCAATCAAATATATTGAAGAATTGGAAAAACAAATCCATAAAATCGGCATCGGGAAAATCGCTACAGTTTCAGGTCGCTACTATGCAATGGATCGGGACAACCGCTGGGAACGCATTTCCCTCGCCTATCATGCACTCACTTTAGGCATTGGTGAAAAAGCTGGCTCTGCCAGAGAAGCAGTGGAGCAGTCTTACGCAAAGGGCGAACTGGATGAGTTCGTCAAACCCACTGTTATCTATGAAAATGGAAAGCCTGTAGCAAAAGTAAGTCCGAATGATTCCCTCATCCTATTCAATTTCAGACCGGATCGAGCCAGAGAAATCACAAGAAGCTTTGTGGATAAAGAATTCCCCTATTTTGATCGAACCTGCGGATTTTTCCCTCTGCATTATGTCTGCATGACGCAATATGATGCAGAGATGCCGAATGTTCATGTGGCCTTCCCACCGCAGTCATTAGATAACACCTTAGGTGAATATCTTTCTTCCTTAGGACGGAAGCAGCTGCGAATTGCGGAGACTGAAAAATATGCACATGTCACCTTTTTTTTAAATGGCGGTATTGAGCCTCCCTATCCCCATGAAGATAGAATTTTAATCCCATCCCCAAAAGTTGCTACATATGACTTAAAACCGGAAATGAGTGCCCATGAAGTAACCGAACGAGCAATCCAAGAAATACAAAGAGATATTTATGATTTGATTGTTATTAATTACGCGAATCCGGATATGGTAGGACATACTGGCTCACTGCAGGCAACCATCTCTGCCATTGAAGCCGTAGATGCCTGCTTGGGAAAATTGGTAAAAACGATTTTGGATGTGGATGGTCAAATTCTCCTTACCGCTGATCATGGCAATTCCGATCAAATGCTAGACGCACAAGGAAATCCTATCACCGCCCATTCTACCAGTCCTGTCCCATTGGTACTCATCAATGCATCTGAAGAATATGAGCTAATAGAAGGAAGGTTATCCGATATCGCTCCTACGCTTCTGCAATTGATGGATATTTCTCAACCGGAACAAATGACAGGAAAATCCTTATTGAAACCTGTTTCTAATCTCGCTGACGGAATCGCTTAATCGATATTTGAAAACAAAGTTTTCCTCTAATTTTTATTTCTGTAATCAAAAAACCAACAACGACGGGAAATCTGGGAGGAACCCGTCATTGTTGGCCTTTCACTTAAAACAAATCTATATCAATTGAATATTTTGTTAAGAACGCTTTTCTACATTTTTTTTCATGTATCTTGTGCTTAATATTTTTTCAATCATTGTTTCGCCTGATAATAAATCATGCAATCTTAACAATTCAGATAGTGTACGTTTTTCTTTTCTCATAATTTCACCCTTCTCTTTTTTTCAAATCAACCCAGATTTTTATATTGTTAATTTTTTATCTATCTTTATTATAGTTTAAATACAATCTTTTTTCAAATTAAGATCTTCCAGAATTTTGATTTTAAGCTCAATTTTCTCATTTTTTCTCTGTATTTCTATATTTTTCTATATCTTCTATTTATTTTTTATTTGCCTTTATCTGTAAATGCTGCAAGAATTTTGTGAAAATTTTGTTTGTTTCGGATATTATATTGTTAATTTTTTGGCTTTGTCTCTTTTTCTTTTCTACCTTATACGAGAGCAGCGCCTCGTAATAAATTCCATCTTTTCCGCATCATTCCTAAGAAATTATCATATAAAAAGTTATAAAATCCAAATTAAGGGTATATACTATACAGTTCACTGATTATATTAAATTTTCAAAGGAGTGTTGTACATGAGTTCTTTAGCACAATTTTTACAATCGGGGGATTGGAAAGGAGAAAAACATGTTCCGATCATTCATGCCCCCGAAAAAGTAAAAGCAGATGAAATGATAGAAATTAAACTCTCTGTTGGAGATGCCATCAAACATCCAAATACATTGGAACATCATATCGCATGGTTTAAACTGTTCTATTTCCCGGAAGGAGGAAAATTCCCTGTAGAATTGGGAGATTTTAAATTTAGCGCCCACGGTGAAGGAGAATCCTACACGGAGCCGGTCGCTGTTGCAAATATCCAACTCAAAAAATCAGGTACCCTATACGCATTAAGCTATTGTAATATTCACGGTTTATGGGAAAACTCAAAAGAAATTGTTGTGGAATAAAATATAAAACAAAGGGTTTTTAGATATTGACCTCTGAAAAATCTATATTGGTTTATGTATAAGATTCAAAAAAATAATATGAAGGGCTTGGCAATTTCGCTGAGCCTTTCATATTTTTTATAAAATGCGCAATAGAATATACCGCACGAGGGATCTTTGAGCATTCATACAGAATCCCCTAAAATCAGTAAGGGCCGACGACTCTGTCGGCCTAAAAGAAATCATTCAAGCCCGACTCCATAAATCTTACTTCGAGCGCTTTAAAAGAAGAATTCCCTGCTCGATAAAAATACATGCCAAAACGCCCAGAATCAATCCATTGTTTAAAAGCGTCATCAAAAATCCAGGCAACTCTTCTAATGCCTCTGCCGGAACAAACATGCTTCCGATTCCCACAAGCAAAGATATTCCAATAATGAGCAGGTTGGTTTCCGTCAGGCCCGCTGAAGCATATTCTCTTAAAGCCAATCCTACCATACTGGAAAAAGATAAAAAAATTGCAGCATATCCAACTGGTGTAGGCAGAGATGCAAAAAACATAGTAATAATGGGAAAGAAACTGATTCCCAATATCAATGCACTTCCGATGATAAAAGGCCTTTTTTCTCTGATATTCGTAGTCTTTATAAACCCGGCGGCAAGGGATACCGGCACAAACCCCACGGTAGAAAACACGGCCGACAACATTTGGTTGCATCCCATGATAAAACCTGCCCGATTATAATTCAACTTTTCTTTCTGTTCCACTACCCTGTCTACTACCTCCATGCTGGCAATTAAATTAGAAAGCAATAGCAAAGATGTGAATACAGATGTTAGTACGATTCCAAAATCAAATTTCGGCAGCCCCCAAACAAATATTTCGGGCACAGAAAACCACTGGATCCCTTGAATGTTCAGTCGGTTAGCTACGCCAAATATAGCAAACAAAACCCAGCCAAACCCGATTGCATATAAAACCGAAAAATTTCTCAATTTTGGATAAGGGCTTTGTGCTAAAATAACTGCAAAAATCAGCGTTAAAATCGCCAAAAATGTCACTTTCAGATCGACACCCGGCTTCAAATATCCTATTCCAAAAATCCCCTTAATAACGGAGCTGCTCAATTGAGCAATCAACAAAAACAAATACGTGCCCGTAACAAGAGGGGTAAATATCTGTTTGACTTTATGAATGATTTTCAATCCGCTTAGTATAAAAAAACATATCCCACTGATCAACAAACCTGCCTCTAAATTTCTCAGCACTTCATATGTATCTAAGTTCATCGATGATGCAAACCCGGCAAACAGCAAAAATACTCCCCACCATAACCCGGCAGGGCCCTCAGAAATCTGCAATCGGTGTCCAAAATAGACTTGAAGCAGCGTTCCAATTCCAATCACAAAAAAAGTACGCTGAATCAATGCAGCAATTTCTTGAGCCGGCAAATGAAAAGCTGCACCAATGGACAAAGGTGCCACAATGCTCCCTGCTAATATAAAAATCGCCCATTGAATCGATGAAAATAATGCGCTCATCACATTCAGTCTCCTTCAAAATTATTTTTATTCATCTAGATGATTATAACATATATTCCCACTCTATTTTGCTAGATAGCCAAAAGCATTTTAATTTCTATCAAATTTATTCGTGAAATTCAAAAGCAAAATTCAAAAGTAGGGAATTTCCTTCAAATGATAAAGCAAAACAACAATTCCTCCTGTAACAAAAAAAAAGAAAATGCATACTTTTATAATAGGCAAATTGCTGATGAGTTTAAAAAAGAACAGGAGGTTTTTAGAATGTCTGAAGCTTTAAATAAAGGAGGATTAAGAGGTTTATTTGGAGAGAATAACAGCAGCCTGCTCTTCTTCTTCTTGTTGCTCGTGATTCTCTTCGGCGGATGCTTCTTCAATAAAGGCGAAAGCGATGACAGTTTATTATTCTTCTTCTTGCTGCTTGTAATATTCTTCTGCAATTGCGGCTCTTTCGGGTTCTTCTAAGACGATTTGAAAGCCGCAAATAGATGACAGCCTATTTTAAAATGCCGACTTGAAAAAACGAGTCGGCATTTATTCTTTTTTTATCACTTTTTTTAGATGAAGATTATATTTTATGGACACGACCCGTATAATAAATGTCACAAAAAAACATCCATACATGGCACCACGCGTGGAAAAATACGGCTCTATCATTAAATAACTGATACTTCCCATAATCGAAGCGACTGCATAGATTTCCTTTTGAAACACAAAAGGGATTTCTCTCGCAAAAACATCCCGGATGATCCCTCCTCCTGTTCCGGTCAACAATCCTAGCGTTATAACAATAAAAGGAGATTCGAGATCCTGATTAAATGCGACATTCGCGCCAATAGCCGTAAACGCTCCTAACCCTACCGCATCGAATAATTGGATAATATTTGCATACTGATATAATTTTTTATAAATATAAAAGGCACTAATCGCGCAGCATATGCTAAGAACCGCCAAAAACGGTTCTCGCAGCGCTATAGGGGGCGTATTTCCAATTAATATATCTCGAAAAGTACCTCCCCCTAATGCAGTCGTAATCGCCAGTACAATAATTCCGAAATAATCCATTTCTTTTTTGATTCCTACCAATGCGCCAGATATTGCAAATGCAATC
>JAMNXX010000093.1 GCA_023623095.1 Bacillota bacterium
TTTCGCGTATGTGTTTCCAGCTGGAGGCGAATTTCTGATACAATGCTTCCGCCGAGGACAAAAGCGACAGCAGCCTATCTGAATTCCGGTTTGGCTTCGTTGGAGGCATTTCAAAATGGATATGATGAAGCGATTTTGCTGACGGAAAGCGGATATGTTTGTGAAGGACCGGGAGAAAATGTATTTATCGTAAAGAATGGCAAACTCATTACACCTCCTCCAACGGATAATATTTTGGAAGGGATTACGAGGGATACAGTGATGCAACTGGCAAGGGAAGAATTGGGAATAGAAGTGATAGAGCGCAGCATTGCGAGGACAGAATTGTATAATGCACAGGAAGTATTCTTTAGCGGAACCGCTATGGAGGTAACTCCTGTCATTGAGGTAGATAATCGGAAAGTAGGAACGGGAGAACCCGGAGAAATATGCAAAAAGATTAAAAAGATGTTTTTTGAAGTTGCTGTTGCAAAACATCCGAAATATAAGCATTTTTGTACACCCGTATATTAGAAAGAGATTGAAACTGCTCTTTGCAATTAAACAAGAGCAGTTTTTTATTTTTTGATATTTTGCTCTGGGGTTCTGATAACAACTTTTTATGGGAATCGGAATAGGATGGAATGAACGAAGAAATTTAATGATAAGGAGGCGGATATTTTATCTGCCGGACTATTCGATAAAGAAGGTGAAAAAATGAATGGTGCTTCAAATATCGTTTATGTCGTTCAACCTGGGGATAGTCTTTACACAATTGCCCAGAGGTATAACACAACGGTGGAAAGCATTATGGTGCTAAACAATCTGACCAGCACATTGTTGATGGTAGGGCAGACTTTGCAAATTCCGCTGTATACAGAGGGAGTTGTTACAGTAGATATTGCGAATATACGAAGGTGGGCAGGGGTTCAATATCCGATTCTGGCGCAAGTAGCAAGAAATGCTCGGCTTCCGATTACAGGGGTCCAGAACAATTGGTACCGGGTGCGGCTTCATAATGGGGTAGAGGGCTGGATACGAAAAGATTTGGTAGAACGATTTGTTTATGGGGGAGAAAGGCCTGTAGTAGTGATCCTCGGATTTTATACATTAGAGGAAGGACCGGCATTGCCTAGTTCTTATCAATCTTTTGTTTCCAACACGGAATCCATTTCAGAATTAGGAATGTTCATGTTCCGGATCCGTGAAGCAAATCCGACGGAGATAGAAAAATTCGGGGATTTTTCTGACCAATATGTAAGGGATATTCTATCGATTGGACACAGACAGAATGTAAAGATGCTTGCTGTGATCCATAATTTATTGTACCGCAGAGGCGATGTTACCGCTTCTAAAAACGTCATCAGGACCCTCGTTTCTTCCCCACAAAATCGTCAGGCATTCATACAAAATGTGATCAATCTGATAGAAAGATATGGGTTTGACGGTGTGAATATGGATATTGAAGATGTATACCGAGAAGACAGTGAAGCATTATCGGCACTGTATACAGAATTAGGGGCAGCACTGAGGGCAAGAGGATATTATTTATCTGCTTCGATTCCTGCCAGGGTGAGCGATGAGCCTTTTAATCCTTTTTCTGATCCTTTTGATTATGCAGTGATCGGAAGCGCAGTAAATGAATTTGTTGTGATGCTTTATAATGAACATGGATGGCCGGGAAGCGGGCCAGGACCTGTAGTTTCTATTGGCTGGATGGAAAGGGTACTGAGATATACGATGACAAAAATGCCGAAAGAGAAAATCGTTGCAGCTGTTTCGGTATTCGGATTTGATTTTAATTTGACAACAGGAAGAAATACTTACGTCACTTATGAAATGGCCATTGCCTTAGCCAATCGATACGGACGGGAAGTTATCTTTGATCAAGAAACAAAGACACCGATGTTTGCTTATACGGATGAACAAGGAAACCAGCATGAAGTATGGTTTGAAAATAGAGAGAGCCTTTATGCAAAGATCCAGCTTGCTGATCAGTTAGGAATTAAAGGAGTTGCTTTATGGCGCTTGGGGATGGAAGATCCAGCTATCTGGCCGATGCTTAGAGAAGATGTGGTGGTAAAAAGAGATTGACAGGAATTGAATAATATGTTATCTTGATCATAAAAGATGTAAAAATAGGTGGTAAAATCAGATATCGTTCTCCGAGTCTGCCTGCCTAAGACATTTTTTGTTATGGCTAGCAGACCGATAGGGTTTATTTGGAAACGAATAAGCCTCCCAGTGCGGAAAGGAGAGTAAAAGATACTTTTATTGGCAAAGATATGCTTATTTGCTTTGTATAAAAGTGCCTAACTCTGCCTTGCTGCGGAGCTAGGCACTTTTTTTATAACAAGATTGTCTCCAGCCTTTTATTGTTATCACTTTTTATTTTGGTGAAGGCAAAATCTCTATGTAATATAGAGATACCTGCCTTTCGTTTATCTCTCTCAAAACCATCAAATAGATGGAAAGCCATATGAAGACTGCATTTAGCCGATGCAGTCTTTTTTTTATAGCAGGAGCGAATTTGTTGACTTTCTGCCGAGGAAGGGCTATAATAGCTACTAACTGATTTGATAATTGCTTTTTACTATAGATATTATCAGCCTTTGAATAAAGAAAAATTTAAAAGTGTAGAATTCTTAGATATTATGAAAAAATTTAGGTATATGAATGGGATTTTACCATAAGGGAGGCAGCTATCCGGTGTATCAAAGACGACAATCTTTTCATTGCATCCGGGAGGGCGTTTTAGCAGGATTTCCTATTATCATAGGATATCTGCCTATAGCGATGACTTTTGGTATTTTAGCTAAAACAGCGGGATTGTCTGCGCGGGATGCATTTTGCTTTTCTGCTTTTGTTTTTGCAGGTTCGAGTCAATTTATGGCTTTAAGCCTGCTCAGCATCGGTTCCGGAGCAGGCGAAGTGATTTTGACTACATTATTGGTGAATTTTCGCCATTTTCTGATGAGTGCTTCTTTAGCTACAAAATTAGAAAAAAATATAAAGAGATGGATTCCCTTTATTGCTTTCGGCATAACCGATGAAGCTTTTTCCATTGTATCCTTTCGGCAAAAAGACGTTACAAAAGAATTTATTCTGACGGTTGAAATCATGGGATACATTTCATGGGTCGGAGGGACGCTTCTAGGATATTTGGCCGGGGGAATCTTGCCACCGGCGGTTCAGGAAAGCATGGGTGTTGCTATATATGCCATGTTTGTAACGCTTTTAATCCCGGAAGCGAAAAAGTCTTTAAAAATTGGCTTGCTTGCATGTTTATCCGGTATGGTCAATGCAATTTTAAACAATGTGGATATTTTGTCGCAGAGCTGGAATTTGATCCTTTCGATTGTTTTTTCATCTGCGATAGGGGCATATTTATTTGCAGAGAAGGAAGTGCACTCTTATGAATAATTATATCATTTTGATTTTAGGGATGGCGGCAGTAACCTATATCCCTAGACTGGCTCCTTTTTTGATGCTTTCAGGAAAAGAGCTGCCGCAATCGCTTCGCAGATTTTTATCATTCATACCCTGCACCGCATTAGGAGCGTTGATCATCCCCGGAGTTTTTTCTTCAATTCCACAGTCGCCCCATGCAGCGATGCTGGGATTTGGATTTGCCGTGATTTATTCTTGGTTTCGGGGAGGAATCATTGTTCCCGTGCTGGGCTCTATCGTTGTAGCATTTTTATTTTCTTCGCTATAAAAAGGTCGTATTGATAGTTTGATGGCATTTTTTCTCCGGTGGGCAGTATTTGTTGTAAAAGGGAAAATGAGGAGGTTATAAATGTGGCAGGAAAAATTTATTTTGAAAAACCTCAATACTCTTTTCAGCCAAGCATCGATTATTATCGGACACAACAGAGATTCCGGGAAATTCTGGAGCAGAAACTAAATCAATATTCAGGTGAAACGAATTTCATAAATCAGATAACTTTGAATGAAATATCGCAGAAACTAAATCAGCATTCAAGTGAAATAGGAAGCGTAGGTTTTTCTGAAATTTTGGCTGGGCAATTATTTTGGCCAGATCATATCGTGCGGGCATATAGCGGGAATGAAAAATTAAATCTATTCGATCCAGATGATGTAACAAAGAAAAGTCATGTGAGCAAGGAGTTTATCGATAAAAAGTTAGAGGGAACGGCGTTGGAAGGGCTTGGAGAATCTTTTAAAAAAGCGGAAGCGAAATATGGAGTCAATGCGCTTTTTTTGGCAGCCCTTGCAGCCCATGAATCCGCGATGGGAACATCCAGGATTGCTAGGGATAAAAACAATTTATTTGGATTTGGAGCATTTGATCGTTCTCCTTATGCAAGTGCGAAAAAGTTTGCCAGCAAAGAAGAGGGGATTATGGAAGTAGCAGCATATCTTTCAAAACATTACTTAAAGGAAGGCGGCAAATATTTTAGTGGTTATTCGGTAGAAGCGATCGGAAAAAGATATGCTTCCGATCCCAATTGGGCGAATGCATTGAAATCTCAAATGTCAAGGCTCTTTATAGGATAGCGGAAAAAAGCTGTTTTTGTAGAAATGTGGAAATAAAATCCATTGACTCTTTTTAAGATATCCATTATAATAAACACAAAAAGAATGAGAAAGACAATGAAGAGAAGAGTAGGTATAGGAAGTAGTCAGAGCGAGTCGGTGATGGTGGAAGACCGATACGAAGCCTATATTGAAGAACATCTCAGAGTCTCTAACCGAAATCTGAATGGAGAGTAGGCTTAGACGGGTCCAAACCGTTATATTTTGGAACGTATCGAATCCGCTTCAGAGGCGATTCTGTACGGATAAAGCAGGGCATATTGCCAACCAGGGTGGTACCGCGGAAGAAAAACCTTTCGTCCCTTTTCAGGGATGAAAGGTTTTTTTAATATAAAAAAACAGCGATTGCAAAAATTAATGGAAAGAATAATTTCTATAGAGATGGAGGTAGAAGAAATAAAATGAAAAACGGAAATTCACTGTATATCCCGAAGGGATACCAACCATATTTAGATATTCGTGAAACAGAGATTGCGATCAAAAAAATCAAAGACTATTTTGAGAAAGCTCTTGCTAAAAAATTGAATTTGATCCGGGTATCCGCTCCTCTCTTTGTTTCGCCGGAAAGCGGAATGAATGATAATCTAAATGGAGTAGAAAGGCCTGTTTCTTTTGATGTAAAGGGAATAGGCGGCAGGAAAGTTGAAATTGTCCATTCTTTGGCAAAGTGGAAACGAATGGTTTTATATCGATATGGGTTTCAAGTAGGAGAAGGCATCTATACAGATATGAATGCAATCCGAAGAGATGAAGATCTGGATAATTTGCATTCGATTTATGTCGATCAATGGGATTGGGAAAAGATCATCTTAAAAGAAGATAGAAATATGGGTTATCTGAAAAAGGTCGTAAAAGATATCTACGCGGTATTCAAAAGAACGGAAAGTTATATATGTGCGGAATACCCTCAAATTGAAAAAATATTGCCTGAAGAAATTTTCTTCATTACAACACAGGAGTTAGAAGATAGGTATCCCGACTTAACCCCGAAAGAAAGGGAAAATGCGATCACGAAAGAAAAAGGCGCTGTGTTTATTATGCAAATTGGAGGAAAATTAAAATCAGGCATGAGACATGACGGAAGAGCGCCTGATTATGATGACTGGATGCTCAATGGAGATATTATTTTCTGGAATCCTGTTTTGGAGGTGGCATATGAACTTTCTTCCATGGGCATTCGCGTGGATGAGGAAGCATTAGAAAGACAGTTAAAGATAGCAGGCTGTGAGGAAAGGAAGGATTTGGAATATCATCGATTGCTCCTGAAAGGAAAGCTGCCGTATACAATAGGTGGAGGGATCGGCCAGTCCAGAATATGTATGTTCTTTTTAAGAAAAGCGCATATAGGAGAAGTGCAGGCTTCCATATGGCCTCAGGAGATGATAGAAGCCTGTGAAAAAGCAAATATCTTTTTATTGTAAAGAAATTTGATTGAGAAAAAAATAGATTCAATTGAATGCTTTACAAATTTATCACGATAAAGTATAATAGCAGGTGAGAATAATGATAATGATTGAGGGGGAACGAAAAGATGAAAAAGAAATTGATTTTTTTGCTGATAGGCATTTTGCTGATTAGCCTTGTAGCGGTCGGATGCGGTTCCGGCGATACCGGGCAAGAAGAACAGGGAGAACAACAAGAACAACAGGAAGATCTTTCTTTAGAAGAGATCAAAGAAAAAGGAAAGTTCGTACTGGGTCTGGACGATAGTTTTCCGCCAATGGGATTCAGAGATGAAAAAGGCGAGATTGTAGGATTTGATATTGATTTGGCGAGAGAAGTTGCAGAGAGAATGGGCGTAGAAGTGGAATTGAAGCCGATTGACTGGTCTGCAAATATATTGAGTTTGAATAATAAAGATATCGATGTAATTTGGAATGGGCTGACGATAACAGAACAGCGTCAAAAAGAAATAGAGTTTTCCGATCCTTATTTAGCGAATAGACAAATTATCGTTACACAAGCAGGTTCTGATATTACTACAAAAGCAGATTTGGCAGGAAAAATTGTCGGCGTTCAGTTGGGCAGCAGTGCAGAAGAGGCATTGAATGCAGATACGGAAACGGCAGAGACATTGAAAGAGATTATGAAATATGGGAATTATACAGAAGCACTTTTAGACTTAAAAGCAGGACGTGTTGATGCGGTTGTGATGGATGAAGTGGTCGGAAAATATTATATATCCAAGAAACCGGGAGAATATGCAATTGCTGAAGAAGATTTCGGCTATGAAGAATATGGAATCGGATTTAGAAAAGGAGACATTGCTTTCCGGGATGAAGTGAATCGAATTCTGGATGAAATCATTGCTGACGGGACTGCCGCAGAGATATCTAAGAAATGGTTTGGAGAGGATATCGTCCTAAAATAGGAGGGGAACTCTAAGTGTCTTATACCTTAAATGTCACAGGATTCTTGTTAAAAGGTTGTATCATTACACTGCAGCTGTATGCCGTTACAATTGTATTTTCCATTCCGTTGGGAATCATCTGTGCTTTAGCCAAAATATCAAGATATAAATTTCTGAAGGCTTTTTTAGAGTTTTACACATGGCTTTTTCGAGGCACCCCTCTGTTGCTACAGTTATTTTTCACCTATTATGGATTGCCGGTATTCGGAATCCGTTTGACGCAAGAACAAGCGGCAGCCATCACATTTGTTTTAAATTATGCAGCCTATTTTACAGAAATTTTCCGTGCGGGCATTCAGTCCATCGACAAAGGGCAGTATGAAGCCGCAAAGGCTTTAGGCATGAATTACCGGCAGACGATGTGGCGCATCATTCTGCCACAGGCCGTTAAAAGAGTGCTTCCTCCTACCGGCAATGAGGCCATTACATTGATCAAAGATACAGCATTGGTTGCGACGATTGGAATGGGAGATATGCTTCGAGCCGCAAAGGAGGTTGTGACCAGAGATTTTAAAATTTCTGCATTTATCATTGCTGCGGTGATTTATCTGCTGTTGACCACTGTGGTTGTATATGTCTTTAAAAAGCTGGAAGAAAAATATTCGGTGTATGATTAGGAGTTTTTGTCATGATGATTAAAGCGGAAAATATCAATAAAAGTTTTGGAAAATTGCATGTATTAAAGAATATCAATTTGGAAGTACAAAAAGGCGAGGTCATTTCCATCATTGGCCCTTCCGGCTCAGGAAAGAGCACGCTTTTACGCTGCTTGAATTACCTTGAAAAGATCGACAGCGGAAGAATTGAAATAGAAGGGGAACCGATCGCGGCAATGGATCAACAGGGACAGAAAATCCATATTCCGGAAAACCAAATTCGCAGAATATGCAGAAAGCTGGGGATGGTTTTTCAAAGCTTTAATTTATTTCCTCATAAAACGGTGTTGGAGAATATCATCGAAGCGCCGATTGTGGTCAAAAAAATGCCCAAAGAAGAGGCAGTTGCACTGGCTGAAGAGCTTCTTGGGAAAGTAGGCCTGGCAGATAAAAGAGATGCTTATCCATCCCAGATTTCCGGGGGACAAAAGCAAAGAGTGGCGATTGCAAGAGCGCTGGCAATGAAACCGGATATTATGCTTTTTGATGAACCGACATCGGCTTTGGATCCGGAATTGGTTGGAGAAGTGCTCAGCGTAATCAAGGCCTTGGCGAAAGAAAATATGACGATGCTGATCGTTACGCACGAAATGGCTTTTGCCCGCGAAGTATCGGATAGAGTTGTATTTATGGATTCAGGAGAAATTATCGAAGAAGCAACACCGGAAAAAATATTTAAAAATCCTGAACATCCGCGTATTCGAGCATTTTTGGATAAAATGTTGTAGTTGAAAAAAATGCCTTCGCTAAATGATTAGCGGGGGCATTTGTTTTTAAAATGTAGAGAGATGGAGAGGGGGAGAAACATGAAAGTATTGGCATTGGTGGCCTCCCAAAGAAAACTCGGAAATTCTGAGATACTGGCAAAAGAAATGCTTTCTGCGCTTCCTGACACGGTGGAAAAGGAAATGATTCGGCTGACGGATTTAGAAATTCAAGGTTGTAAAGCATGTTATGCATGTTTGGCAGAAGAAACAGGATGCGTGATTCAAGATGATTTGCATTTCTTTTTAAAGAAAGTTCAGGAGGCAGATAGGATCATGATTTGTTCTCCCTGTTATTTTTTGGGAGAACATACGGTTTTAAAGAAATTGGGAGACCGTATGCTTTCTGTTTTGAAAAAAGGCCGGAATTTTTCCGCCAAGAAATGCGTGATTGCCGTTTGCTATGGAGTGGAAGGCTGGGAAGGGTATGCGCTCGAAGCCGTTCATAATTTTGCTTCTTTTTTGCATCTTCAGGTGAAAGGAAAAATGCTCGTAAGGGCCGCAAATCCGGGAGAAGTTGCAACACCGGCTATTTTGCAAAAAGCGAGGGATTTGGCTTGGTGTCTTTTAGAGGATCGCCGTTTTGAGCAAGAAAGGGAGGCTTTGACCTGTTCCGTATGCAATAGTTCTTTGCTGCAA
>JAMNXX010000133.1 GCA_023623095.1 Bacillota bacterium
CAAAAATCATATATTTCGACAGCATCATGATTGCAACGAGCGCACAGCATGCGCCCCTGTATCTATGTAATAGACAATATGGGCGGATAAGATCATCCGCTCCATTCATCGTTTTATACTTATATTACCTTCCTACGACTCCCATTCCGTTGATGATCTTGTCCAACATCTCATCGATGGTCGTAATCATCCTCGCAGATGCGTTATAGGAATGTTGGAACCGAACCATATTGGCCATTTCTTCATCCAAGGATACACCGGATATCGATTGCCGGCTGTTTTCAATCTGATTGACAAGCACTTGCTGGTTGTCCGTCATCCGGATTGCTTCCTGAGCATCGACGCCAAGGTTGGAAATCAGCGACTTAAAGTAATCATCCGGGCTTCCCCAGGTAAACATTTCCACATCGTTGCGCAGTTCACTAAGCTTCAATGCATTGCTTCCGTCTCCGGGAAGTCCGCTTCCGCCATAATGATTGGAAGCTGCAGCGATATTGTTTAAACTGTCTTTGATCACATCGGAAATATCGATCTCATTTCCTTTTACGATGCTCACTGCATACCAATCGCTTCCGATTCGGAAAATCGTTTTGCCTGGATTTGCTTTTTCATAATTTGCGATGATCTCAGAATCGGATGTCCCTATCAAAGATGTCGGATCGATTTGTTCATATCCCATACCCGGATAAGCCGCATAATTCATCGGCGGCAGATTGAAAAACGAGAGGTGATTTCCGGCGCCGGACAATCCGTACCCCTGTCCGTGCTGCATGTTAAACCGCGCTGCAAACACAGTCGTAAATCGGTTCAGCTGATCCATATAATAAGGGATCCCTTTTTCCGTCCCATCGATATTATCCCGCATATCCAGAAGGGCCTTCAGCTGACCGGATTGGCAGCGGATTTTTGCCCCTGCTTGTCCCGTCTTTTTATTGACCCAATGCACATCTACCAAATTAATACCGTCCAGATAATTGTTTTTGGTATCGCGCTGCACCAGCATCAGCTGGTTATAGTCCAAATGATCTACCAACGGATCCCCATTGATTAAAATCCGCAGCGTCGTGGCGCCATCTTTTGATCCTACAATCGGAACATCCTGCACTTCGATGTCCACCAGTTCAGAAAGCCGATCGATTAAAAGATTTCGCTGATCCCTCAGATCGTTGGCATGGCTGCCGTCCATTTCAGCAAAGAATATCTGTCTATTCAACGCTGCAATCTGTTCTGCATACCCATTGATCTGTTCCACCGTTGTTCGTACGTCAAAATCTATATTTTGCTGCATATCTTGCAGCTGGCTGTACATGTGATTGATCGTTTTCGTAAGTGCAATCGCACGCTGCCTCAGCTCCGCCCTTACCGTCAGATCATCTGAATCTTCGCCTTTGCTGAGCTGCTGTACGGAGTTGAAAAAGTCGTCCAGTACTTTTCGGATTCCGCTTTCAGAAGGCTCATTGAAAATCGCTTCTATCTGCTGGAGCATCTCCGCGCGGACACTCCATTCCCCGCCGGTGGTCATCTCCTGCCTGATTTTATAATCTAAAAAAGCATCCCGAAGTTGCGTAATGCTCTGCGTATCTACTCCGGCGCCAAGCATGCCCTGCCCGCCGGGTAGCGTCATCGGGTTTGAAGAAACCACATTGAGGCGCTGCCGGGTAAACCCGGGCGTATTGGCATTGGCGATGTTGTGCCCTGTCACGTGCAATGCTCTTTGGCTTGCAAATAGTCCTGATCTGGCTATATTTAATCCGAAAAATGAACTCATTCTTTCACATCCCTTATTTGCGTTTTTTCCTTGGATCTCCTAAGAATCTCTGTAAGGCGGTCTTTGACCGCCAGTTCCTTATTTTTCGGGCAAGCACAGCTCGCCCCTACAGTTTGCTTTTAGAATACAGGCCGCCCCTACAAATGATATTTGGGGTCGTCCTTACAAGTACCAATTAATTATACCTTCGCGTCGAAAAGATTCCTCTTCTGCTGAACATCTTTCCCATCCGCTTTATTTCCGTAAGTGCCCGTTCCGGATTCCGCTCCGGTAAGGATATTGATATGAAAGTGAATATAATCTAAATTCTGCTGGATCAGTTTCCCGTTGAGCTCATTGATATCCTGAATTTTTTCAAGCAGCTTCCCCAAGTCATCCCGAATTTTCAGGAGTTCCGTCCTCTGCGGCTCCGGAATATATTCAGACAGCTCCGTAATATTCTCCACCCGCTCCACATTATTTTCCAACAAGATATTGCCGATAATGACTTTCCGTATTTGCTCCATCTTCCCCATCGTTACGATCCATTCCTGTTCCTGCTCTACGATCCCATCCAATGCTTTGACATCTCCAGCCAAAATCACCTTCTGCTTTTCTTCGGCCAGTTTAGAATATTCCGCATAGCCTTCATACTCCCGATTCAAAATTTCTATCAGCTGCTCTACATATTTCGACACTTCTTCGACACCTCCATGCCACAAACGGATATTGCGGCAATTGCATTTGTTTCAACATCATATCTTTTTATCGATCATGCTCTCCACAATTTTTTCCGTCGATGGGTTATATTTTCCTGCACGAATCTGTTGGATCAATTCTTCTACTTTTTCCTCCCGGATTTCAGGAAGTCTTTGATACGCTTGGAATGCTATCTGAAAATCCTTCGCTTTTTCAGAAATCTCTATCTGATCTTTTTTCTGTCCACCCTTTTGTATGGAATGAGCAAACTTTTCATTCGTTTTCTGATAAGTCTTTAAGATGCGATGAATGTTTGGATTGTTTGAGATTTTCATAAATATACCTCCTGCTCTCACCGACAATTCTATATTAGTATCGGCAAAAGCAGGAGGTATGTTTACAACTTTTTAAAAATTTATCCCCTTTTTTTCCTTATCTCTGCAGTATACATCTTTGTTCTATCTCTGCTTCTCTGGTATGAATCCGACTTTTGACCATATGCCCCTCGCAGATTTTTTTCCATTTCCCTGCTGCATTCATCGCAAAATCTCCCTGTACGGATGCCCTTCCCGCATCGCTCACACTGCAGGAACAAGATTGCATTCTCACCACCGCTGATTTCCAATCGCCCCTCCCGAAGGTATCTCAATACTTTCTCCTCTGAAACTCCTGTTTCTTGAACGATATCGATCATCGTAGCCCCAGGATTATCGTAGATATATTCCTTTACTTTTTTAAAATCGGTCTCATCTGCTTTCTGGCATGTCGGACAAATCTTGCTCAATCCATTCGATTGAAAAATCCGTCCGCACTCCTTGCAATTTCTGATCCTATCCAGCAACATTCATCCCCCTCTCCTGCCTGTTTTTAGACACAAGCAAAATCTACTTCCCAAAACCGCTGTAAAACTTTATGTCCATTATACATTCCTTCCCGTCGCAAGAGAAAGAATGTAGATTTCCGCCGGTTCCGCCTGACGCAATGTCCTGCTGCAGGAGTCCATGGTACTTCCGGTGGTATAAATATCGTCTACGAGCAATACTTTCTCTCCCTTCAGGGAAACTCCCGGAAACAGGCCGAACGCATCCCGGACGTTTCTCTGCCGCTCCTGCTTCGTCAAATCACTTTGGCTCCGGGTATCCTGAAGGCGCACCAAGACTTTTTTATCTAGCTTCCAGCCCATCTCCCGCGCAATCACGCGGGCAAGCAGCTCTGCCTGATTAAACCCTCTCTGCCGTTTTCTCCTCTTATGCAGCGGAACGGGGATAACCCGATCCACATCGACCAATCCTGCTGCTTTCAATTTGCGAACCATGATTGCTCCCAAAGGGTGCATCAAATGCCTCTGCCTTCCATATTTGAATCGGTGAATGATTTCTTTGATCGCTCCTTCATATTCGACACAGGAAAATCCTCTCGTAAAAGATCGTTTCTTGTCCAAGCAATCTGGACATGTGTCCAGGATTCCACTTTCTGCTATCGGTTTTCCGCACTGCAGGCAAGCCCTGCCCCTGATGAAAGAAATCCTGCTTCGGCAGCCCGGACATATGGAAAATTCCTCTGAAGGCAGAATCCCGATTCCACAGACAATGCAGTAAATATTTCGAGGATAGGCAAAGTCCAATATTTGATTGATTCCGGAAAAAATTTTAAAATTCGATTTCATTGATCCCATTTTACCATTTCCTTCAGAATTCTACCATATTTTCCTGCAAAAATCGCTGAAATCGATTCTTCAGTCCCGAATTTCTCCGAATGATGCGATGGTTGTCCACCATTCCCTTTAAGCTCGCTTCCTGTCCGACCATCACCACCAGCTCTTTTGCACGGGTTACTGCTGTATACAAGAGATTTCTCGTCAAAAGCATCGGGGGTCCCCAGTAGACCGGTAAGATCACAATCGGAAATTCACTTCCTTGACTTTTGTGAATGGTAATGCAGTAGGCCAATTCCAGTTCATCCAATTGAGAGAAATCATAATGCACCTGCTTCTCCTCATCAAAGAGGACAACCAGCTCCTTCTCTTCTTCATCGATTGCTTGGATATAGCCAAAATCCCCATTGAATATCCCTTCGCCTTCTTCCTGATCGTCGATCTTCTTCCATTTGAGATTATAATTGTTTTTTATCTGCATGACTTTATCGCCTACGCGAAAAATCTTATCTTTCAACTTCTTTTCCTGTTTTTCCGGACCGGGAGGATTGAGGATCGCCTGCAGTTCCTTGTTTAAATGGAACATCCCCACAGGCCCTTTCTTCATGGGTGTAAGCACCTGAATTTCCTTTATCGGATCGCAGCAGTTAAATTTGGGCAGCCGTTCTCTGCACAAATCTTTGATCGTCTGCAGGATATTTTCCGGCTTCCTTCTGGAAATAAAATAAAAATCTTTTTCTTTTTGATTGATATACGGATATTCTCCCCTATTGATCCGGTGCGCATTGACGATGATCATGCTCTCCTGTGCCTGCCTGAAAATCTGATCCAGCTTGACCACCTTCACAAGACCGCTTTCTATAATATCCCGAAGGACATTGCCGGGTCCCACCGATGGAAGCTGATCCGCATCCCCTACCAAAATCAGGCGGGTTCCTGGAAGGATTGCCCGCAGGAGTCCATTCATCAAAAACACATCCACCATAGACATCTCATCGATGATCACCACATCCGCTTCCAGCGGATCTTCTTCACTTTTTGCAAAGCTCATGATCGTTGATTCTTCCAAATAACTGTATTCCAGCAGACGGTGAATCGTCTTAGCTTCCCGTCCCGTCGCTTCGCTCAATCGCTTCGCCGCCCTTCCCGTAGGAGCTGCCAAAGCGATATTGAAATGATGCCGCTCAAACAGGCGGATGATCGTATTGAGGGCTGTCGTTTTCCCTGTGCCGGGCCCTCCCGTAATCACCAAAACCCCGTTTTGCACCGCTTCCAAAACAGCAGCCCGCTGATTTTCTGCGAGTTCAATCTGCTGCTCCGCTTCGAGTTCACGGATTTCATCTTCTATCCCATCCGAGATCGGCTTAACCGGCTGCTGCATCAGCTGAACCATCTTTTTGCATACATATGTTTCGGCATAAAACAAAGAAATTTCAAAAACGACGATTTCGCCATCGATGGTTTCCAGATGCACTTCGTTTTCCACGACCAATTGCATCAGCGCATCCTCTATCCGCTCCTCCTCTGCTTCCAGAAGCTGCGCAGCCGCTTTTATGAGTTCCTGCCTCGGCACATATGTATGCCCCCTCAAACTGTACTGGTTTAGTACAAAGCGGATGCCGCACATCAAGCGATAAGGGGAGCACGGATCCAACCCCATCCGTTTGGCGATCGCATCCGCAACCCGAAACCCGATGCCGAATATTTCATCTGCCAATCGGTAAGGATTCTCCTGCACCAGTTGAATAGTGTTTTCCCCATATTTTTTATAAATTCGGACAGCCTTATTGGGCGTAACCCCGTAAGACTGCAAAAAAAGCATGACCTCGCTCAACTGGCGCTGCTCCTGAAAAGCTTCCGCAATCGCCCGCGCTTTTTTCTCTCCGATGCCCTCTACCTTCGTCAGTTCGTATGGATTGTATTGCATGATATTCAATGTTTCTTTCCCGAACATTTTTACGATCTTCTTTGCCGTTTTGGGGCCTATCCCTTTGATCATTCCCGAAGCCAGATAATTTTCAATCCCCTCCAATGTATCCGGCGATGCCAACCGGCAAGAAATCGCTTCAAACTGCTCCCCATAGGTGGGATGCACGACCCAGTTTCCCTGAAAGGCAAATGTTTGTCCTTTATGGATGGCAGGCATATAGCCTACAACGGTGATCTGATCCGTTTCCGTTTCAACGATCCCCACGGTATATCCATTCGATTCATTTTGAAAAATAATATCCGTCAATGTCCCCTGTATTTCAACCGGCATTTTTCATTCCACACCCTATTCTTGATTCTTTTTCCATTATAACACAGTCCTCCTGGGGCTGCTACTGCGCTCCAGGCGTTTTCCGCCTATCCGGAATCTTTTTTTGTTTCCCTAGATATATCTATGTTTTCACTTTGGAGGCCTTCACTTTCACCGGCCCGCTGTTGAGAACAAACAAGCGTGCGCTTCAAAATATCCCGAAGCTCCAGAATTTCCCGCTGCAGTCGTGCAATATCTCCTCTTGTGGCAGGAGTATCATACTGCACATAAAAATCGTGCACCCTGTCTGATCCCCATGCATGCAGCGTTTGCGGCATATCGGCCGCGATCGCTTTGGCTTTGTTGATCTGCTGCAGTGTCGTGCTCAAACGCTGCAGACACAAAACACGTACATTTCCCTTGAGCACGATCCGCGTATGCTTTTGATATTCTTCCACGCTCTCAATCGAATAAAGGTTGACATATCCATAGGCGCCGTCTTTTGGAAGAAGCGGCTTTCTGAGTTTGAGCGGAACAAGCACCATGCTGCTGTGTATCGCAAGAGGAATGCCCAATCGCTGATTGAGAATTTTTCCATATCGAGCCCGGCATGCTTCGATGTGAATCGTATAGTAGCGGCAGATAAGATTTAAAACGGTTTTGATCGTCCTCGAGTCGACAAATGTGCTGCCATCATCTGCAATCAGCTTCACAGCATTTCCTTCTCCCGGCTCGTACACCGGCATCAGGCAGGCAAGCCCTTTTGCAAGAATATTCTCTATCTTTTTCAAACCCTCACCCCATTTTTGTTCGAACATGTGTTCGATCATTATTATATCTTTTTCCTTTCAAAATGTCCAATCGATTTCGTACCTTATATATTTGGAAGCAGGCAAGCTTCTAAGAATCCCCGTAGAGGCGGTCTTCGGGCGAGCACAGCTCGCCCCTACAGCTGTTCTTAAAGCAAAAGTCGCCCCCCACTTAGATCTTCCTAGATGAAGTTAGGTCGTAGGCAGAAATCGCCTGGGCGAGTTCATGAATGCTCGCACTGAGCTTTTCCAACTTCGCCTCAATCCGCACCAACAGATAAACGGATACCACAATCGGAAAGCCCAAATTTGCCACATATGCATAAACTTCTTCCATTCCTTTTCCTCCTTTCAATTCACAAAAACACGCCTCATCCCTCTATAAAATTGCAAGCATAAACCGATAGTCCCGGGCGAGCACAGCTCGATCCTACAGTTGTTTTTAAAGTGAAAGTCACCCCTACAAATCATATTGAACAAAACGTCCAATAAGCAGCGATAACGATTCATCAACAACGGGCAGATAAAGCCATCTGCCCTACTGCTTTGACCGCCCGCTCCTTTTTCCTAAAAATACCGGTATGCCATGGCGCAGAAAAGCGGTCCGGAAAACCTCCGAACCGCCTTCGCCTAGGAAATCAATACTTCCGTATCCGTTGTCACGATCAGTGCAGAATCAATATCGACAAACTCTCCGCTGCTCGTTCGGAATACATTTTTATCGATGATGGTCTGCATCGCATCCCGTACTTCTGCTTCGGTCAAATCTCCTCTCGGGTTATCCAGAACGATCTTATTGGTACGTCCCAGCTGATTCTTAAAAATCAGCTCCAGTTTTCTCTCTGGCATGTTTTTTCCCTCCTTTCCATGGATTTAAGCGGTTTTCTCCGCTTGCAAATTTCAGATTACTGTCAAGGAAATTCCATCTTTATGCCTCTGTTATTTCTTTCTCATCTACCCTGCCGACACTGATAGCAGGAGATTCCTGCAGTCCAATCAATGCATCTGCAACTGCGTAAACATCTTCATCTGTTGCATCCGGTTTAATATTTGAGAACGTCTTTGTCTGCTTTATCTCTCTTCCGTTTCCGTCTACCCCTCGGCTGAATGTGATCTTCAACTTCGAGCTTTCCAAAGTAACATTGACCGGCATGCACGCCACCTCCTCTCTGGTTTCTTTCTTGGTAGTGAATCGATTCTATCCTTTACCGCCATGGCTTACGCATAGTTTACAGGAGAAAAACAAAAAAAGAAAAAGCCGACTAATACCATAGTCCGCTTTCACTCCATATGAAGTATACCAAGTTCCGGTTCCATCCTAAAGAGTTTTTGCCCTGTCGCCATGCAGAAAGCATACGCTCCCCAAATCTATTTCAAAAAAATAAAACAGCCTTAACCCGAATAGAGTATCGAGCCTTGGCTGTTTTGCTTAGCAGGCTGCTTTTAGGCCGTCGTCCCGCAAAACCTTATTCCTACGCTTGGTGCGTCCATTTGTGATTTGCTGTTTGTCAGAATCACAGCGTTTTCTTTTATTCCCCCAAAGCTTCTTTTCTCAACAGTTCCGCCTTGTCCGTCCTTTCCCAGGGCAAATCTAAATCCGTTCTTCCAAAATGACCATACGCCGCTACCTGCCGATAGATAGGACGTCTGAGATCCAGATCCCGAATAATCGCAGCAGGGCGCAAATCAAAGTGTTTATTCACAAGCTCCACCAGCTTTTCATCGCTTACCTTCCCGGTTCCAAACGTATCCGCCAAAATCGATACCGGTTTCGCTACACCAATAGCATAAG
>JAMNXX010000058.1 GCA_023623095.1 Bacillota bacterium
ATATCCCCCTTTAATTTTATCAGTAGTTTGATTGAAAATGCTTCAAAATCTTTATATTTTGCTCCGGAATATGAAGAGTTCACCTGAATAATTGAACATGTATTCATGTTTATATGGGCAAAGTGCCTTAACTTTTTCTTCCGGCATATTATCTGTCTTCTTTAATATGAATTAAACCTTGCTCAAAGATCGCCTGTACATGCTCATCATCCAAAGAATAATATATGATCTTGCCTTCTCTCCTATTTTTCACCAACTTCGCTTGCTTTAAGACTCTCAATTGATGGGAAATAGCGGATTGTGTCATGTTGAGCAATGCAGCGATATCGCAGACGCACATTTCCGCTTCATCCAATGCCCATAATATCTTGATCCGCGTTGAATCTCCAAATACTTTAAATAGCTCTGCCAAGTCATAGAGGACTTCCTCTTGCGGCATTTTTTTTCTTACTTGATTGACAACATCCTCATGGATGACATGGGAATCGCATCTTTCAATGGGCTCTGATTTCTTTGTCATCATCTCACCTCATCTGAACGCGTCACATTTAAACATGTGAGCAATTGTTCATATGTTCATGCATATATTATATCTTTTGGTTGCTAACATGTCAATAGAAAAAGGCTTTTCATTTCGAGCATTCTTCCCTACCGGATATTTCTCATAGATATAAGGTCATTCCGTTAAACTTAAAATCATTTGCTATAAAAATTGAATATTTGTTGAATGATTCCAATGGCAGCCCAAGAAGTAATATCATTCCTATCCAGAGGAGGTGCAACTTCTACGATGTCCATTGCTTTAATGGGAAGATGGGCCAATAATAATCGAACCAGTTCTATAAGCTCTCTGCTGCTTAATCCGGCAAAAACAGGTGTACCTGTTCCCGGCGCATAAGCAGGATCAAGCACATCAATATCTAAGGTAAAGTAAATCCCATCATAATCCTTAAACTTTTTATAAATCCTCTCATAAGCAGCCATGTATCCATTTTGAAATACTTCCGTAGCCGATATAACCTCTATTTCAGGATGCTTTTTTATGATTTCAAGTTCTTCCGATTCTGCAGCACGAATACCGAGAAAAAGTATATCTTTGGGCTCTAAAATATCATCTAAGGCTCTCTTTGCCGTATTCGCATGTGACCATTTATGGCCTTCAAACCGATCACACAAATCAAAATGAGCATCAAAATGAATGATTCCTATTTTCCCATCTTCATTACCTCGTACGCTCTGTCTTCAACTCTTTTAAAAGATTTTTCCCAATCTAAGTCGATCTCCACATCACCATAATCAAACATGATACCTTTTTTTATCAATATCCAGGCGTCATCTGCTTCCGGCATATCTTCAGACGCCAAATCCCTTATCCGTTGTGGAGCCTTTGCCGCACCTTTCCCTAAACTTGCCCCGCCGTCAAATGGGATTCCCAATATGCAAATCTTAGCATGCTCGGGTTTTTTTGCGCAAAGTCCTAACCAAGCTTTTTCATAATCAATCATGTTTTTCTCCTCCCATAAAACATATGAATCCGATTGGACTTTTCTTCTTATCTCCATCATATCGAACAAAATCATCTATTAATAAGCAAATCTCCCTTCTTCAACCGCCAGCCTGCCATTCAAAATGATAAATTGTATGTTCTCCGGATTATATAATACTTCCACACTGGAAGTGGGATCTTTTTTTACGACGAGCAGATCCGCATTTTTCCCAGCCTCGATCGTACCAATTCGATGAGACATGCCAAGGGCCTCTGCGGCTGTTAATGTGGCAGCCTTTATCGCCTCGGGAACGGTCATCCCGTACTTTACCATTTCCTTTAATTCTAATGCGCTGTATTCCCCATATGGAGTCAGGGGTTCATAAACAGTATCCGATCCTAAAGCGATCTTAACCCCTTTTTCTCTCGCCAGGCAGAAGCTGTCAATCGTTTTTTGAACCACCTTCTTTTGATAATCTTCATCCTGCTTTTGATCTACTGTCCTGTGCAAAAAAACATCGGGTCGAATCATTTTCTCCGCATCTTCTCCAATAGCCATCATATCGGTAAACCAATTGACCAACATCCCTAAGGTAGGTACCAAAATGATCCCCTTTTCCACCATTTTTTCAGCAGTTTCTTCATCCAGATCTTCTCCGTGCTCAATGGTATCCACCCCTGCATCGATGGCCATATTGATGGCTTCATTGTTTTCTGCATGAGCACATACAAGGGTTCCTTTGAGCATATGGGCTTCGTCGACACATGTCTTTATTTCTTCAAATGTGTAGTGAACATCTGTATTTAAATCATTTGCCCAATTATCTCCCCCGCTTGCCCAGATTTTAATTTGATCGGCTCCTTCCCGCAGATTTCGCCTGACACATTTTCGGATTTCTTCGCACCCATCAGCCAAGACACCCCAAAAATGCTGTTCTTTGACATAATCTTCTGTATATTGAAACAAATCTGAATGCCCGCCCGTACGGCTTAGTCCGGGGCCGCAAGCGATAACCCTCGGCCCGGGCAATATGCCCTCTCCGAAAATCCTTTTTAAATATAATCCATTCCAAGATATATCCCGTACCGAAGTAAAACCCCTCTTCAGTATCTTCTGTGCTTCATAGACAGACCGCATTGCTCTGACCATCTTCGGCTCTGCCAAAACTTCCGTTTCCCCGTAGACAAAATCCCCTCTGCCTCCGGCTAAGTGCACATGGGCATCGTTCAATCCAGGCATCACATAATATCCGTCCAAATCTACCTCTTGGATATCCGGCTTCTTTTTGTACGCTTTCATGGAATCGACTGCAGCGATTTCATTTTCACGCACTTCCACAAACGTATTTTCTATTGGGTAACCGCCATAGCCGTCAACGACAGAAACATTCAGCAATACATAATGATCCTTTAAAAGCATTTTCTTCCCCCTTTAAAATAAAATTATTTTATGCAATATAAGCATCGCTTCC